>NZ_JALLKV010000358.1:0-225 GCF_023093815.1 Pseudomonas sp. PNPG3 | reverse complement strand
GCCGAGCTGGGCGACTGCCTCGTCGGCTACTCCGGCCACGAGCGCGGCTGGCACGTGCCCGTCGCGGCCGTCGCCCGCGGCGCCGCGATCGTCGAGAAGCACGTGACCCTCGACAAGACCCTCGAGGGCAACGACCACAAGGTCTCGCTGCTGCCCGACGAGCTCGCGAGCATGGTCCGCCAGATCCGCGAGGTCGAGGAGGCGCTCGGCTCCGACGGTCCGCGC
>NZ_JALLKV010000357.1:0-226 GCF_023093815.1 Pseudomonas sp. PNPG3 | reverse complement strand
CGGATGTTTGAATCGAGACTGCCTTCGCGTTCGCATTCGCCCAGCACGTCCCACAGCCCGACACCATGCGCCAGCAGGCGCGGCAAGCGTTCGGCATAGGGGAGCGTGGCCAGATCCTCGCCTACCACAGCCGAGATCAATCGCCAGAACTGGTTGCGCGGATGAGCGTAATACTGGCCGGCGGCCAGCGAAGCGGCGCCGGGAAAACTGCCCAGCACGAGGATGC
>NZ_JALLKV010000356.1:0-226 GCF_023093815.1 Pseudomonas sp. PNPG3 | reverse complement strand
AGCAGGGACATCTGAAGCCGCAGTATGCAGGTGGGGTAGCGCCTCGCAGCGTGCCGCATGCTTGAGACCGCTGGAAGCCGCTCTATGGCCTGTTCGGGCCTCTTCGCGGGCACGCCCGCTCCCACAGGTGCTGCGCCAACCTTGAAAGCGGCGCGATACCTGTGGGAGCGGGCGTGCCCGCGAAGAGGTCGACACAGACACCCAAACTGCTAGCTCCGATCGCCTC
>NZ_JALLKV010000355.1:0-227 GCF_023093815.1 Pseudomonas sp. PNPG3 | reverse complement strand
GGATGCGACGGGGGACGCAGGAGCAGGACGCACAGGGGTGCAGGAGAGGGAGGACGAACGATGAACGACTCGACGAACGACCAGGGCGGCTACACGCCCGCCGAGGTGTACCGGTCGCAGGACCTGTACGGGAGCCAGGACACGTACGGGAGTCCTGACGCGTACGCGAGCACGGATCCGTATGCGGGCTCGGACTCGTCTGCGAGCTCGGACCCGTACGCGAGCAC
>NZ_JALLKV010000354.1:0-228 GCF_023093815.1 Pseudomonas sp. PNPG3 | reverse complement strand
CACGCCCCCACCCGCGAGGAGCTCACCACGACCGGCCTCTACGAGGCGCTCCGTCAGCGCGGCGTCACCAGCGTCCTCGCCCACGAGCGCATCGGCGCCACCGTCGCCGACGTCGAGCACGCCGAGCTCCTCGACGAGGAGCCCGGCGCCGCCCTCCTCACCATGGAGCGCAAGTCCTTCGCGAACGACGGCACCGTCGTCGAGTTCGGCCTCCACGTCTACCGCGCC
>NZ_JALLKV010000353.1:0-228 GCF_023093815.1 Pseudomonas sp. PNPG3 | reverse complement strand
CGTCTCGAGGGTGACGCTGCGCTCGGCGACCTCCCAGTAGTCGGGGGAGACGGGCGGGAGGTGCGTCCCGGCGCCGGTCGCCTCGATCAGCAGGGCGGAGGAGTCCTCGATGAGCGCGCTCAGGCGCTCGCGCGCCGTCTCCGACGCATCGCCGGTCAGGACGGACAGGACCTCGGCGACGGCCCACAGCACGAGGCCGGTGCCGTCGACCTGCTGGGGGCGGGCGTC
>NZ_JALLKV010000352.1:0-229 GCF_023093815.1 Pseudomonas sp. PNPG3 | reverse complement strand
GGTAGATTCTGATTCTAGTACACAGGGAGGGTAGATTCTGATTCTAGTACACAGAGAGGGTAGATTCTGATTCTAGTACACAGAGAGGGTCGATTCTGATTCTAGTACACAGGGAGGGTATATTCTGATTCTAGTACACAGTGTTGGTAGATTCTGATTCTAGTACACAGGGAGGGTAGATTCTGATTCTAGTACACAGGGAGGGTAGATTCTGATTCTAGTACACAGA
>NZ_JALLKV010000351.1:0-229 GCF_023093815.1 Pseudomonas sp. PNPG3 | reverse complement strand
ACGTCTTGACCTTCCTCTTCAGGGGAAGGTGCAGGCTGGGCACAGCACAGCACCGCACACAGACGGCCCGTCGGGGCCTTCATCACGGACTTACGGAGGCCGGTCATGCCTGAGACGGGAACGCACGAAGTGGACCTGGCGATCATCGGTTCCGGCGGTGGTGCGTTCGCCGCCGCGATCCGGGCCACCAATCTCGGCAAATCAGTGGTGATGATCGAGCGTGCCACGG
>NZ_JALLKV010000350.1:0-229 GCF_023093815.1 Pseudomonas sp. PNPG3 | reverse complement strand
CGTCGTCGGGCGACGACGACTCCCCCACCCAGGAGCGCCGGATCGACTCGATCCACCGGCCCTGACCCGACCCGTCGGCGCCGGCGCGGCGCGACCCGTCGGCCCGGGCGGACGCGACCCGTCGGCCGAGGGCCGTACCATCGGGGCATGCGAGCAGTCCTGCAGAGGGTCGACGGCGCGAGCGTCGAGGTCGACGGCACCGAGGTCGGAGCGATCCGCGGGGAGGGCC
>NZ_JALLKV010000349.1:0-229 GCF_023093815.1 Pseudomonas sp. PNPG3 | reverse complement strand
ATCGGGATCAGCCCCTCCCCGGGCGCCAGTCGCCGCTGGAGCGCGTCGTGGTGCGCGGCGCGGGCCTCGAGGTCGACGGCGGGGACGTCGAGCCCGGCCCCGGCCCCGAGCAGGGCCGCGGTCGCGGTGATCTCGGCGAGGATCTCGGCATCCGCGGCGGCGGCGACGGCCAGCGGCAGCAGCTCCTCGGCGTCGGCGCCCACGATCCCGAGGCGCGCGAGGCGCTCCC
>NZ_JALLKV010000034.1:0-64431 GCF_023093815.1 Pseudomonas sp. PNPG3 | reverse complement strand
TCATTTCGCAAAACCCCTATCTGCGCATGCAGGTAGGGGTTTTGTCTTTCTGGCGCAAAAATTCCCAAGCATACGCCGCCCCTGTGGGAGCGGGTTCACCCGCGAATGCCGGCAAGGCCGGTGCCATCCACCGCGTCGCCTGCTTCGCGGCGGTTCGACGCCTCGACTCGCCCGCACTGGTCACCGTTCAATCGTCGCCTCCCACAATTCGAGCCAGAACACTAGAATAGGCCCACGCACCTATTCAGAAGCGCTATATGCCCAATCCTGTCGAACCTGAAACCCTGGCCCAGTTGCCGTTGGACGAGCTTGTCGCCTGTCATGAATGTGACCTGCTGCTGCGCAAGCCCGTGCTCCAGCATGATGAGAAAGCCCAATGCCCGCGCTGCGGCTATGAGCTGTACGCCCATCGGCACAATGTGGTCAACCGCAGCCTGGCCCTGGTGCTCACCGCCTTGCTGCTGTTTGTGCCTGCCAATTTCCTGCCGATCATGCAGCTGCACCTGCTTGGCCAGACATCGGACGATACTGTCTGGAGCGGCGTGCTGGGCCTGTACAACTCGGAAATGCGCGGTGTGGCCGTCGTGGTTTTCCTGTGCAGCATGGCCATCCCTCTGGCAAAACTGCTCTGTCAGCTGGTCGTGCTCTTGAGTATCCGTCTGAACGTGGGGCGTAGTTTCGGCCTGCTGTTCTACCGCATCTATCACCACTTGCGTGACTGGGGCATGCTCGAGGTCTATTTCATGGGCGTGCTGGTAGCCATCGTCAAGCTGGTGGACCTGGCCGAGCTGACGGTAGGTCTGGGGCTGTTCTGCTTCATCAGCCTGTTATTGATCCAGGTGTGGCTCGAGGTGGTGATGTCACCGCACCAGATCTGGAGTGCGCTATCAGGGGAGGACCTGCATGCGGGCGATTGATGCAGGCATTCTTGTCTGCAATGAATGTCACGAGCTGAACCGGCAACAGCCAGACAGCACTTCACAAACCTGTACACGCTGCGGTGCCATCGTGCATGCCCGTCGGCCGAACAGCATCGCGCGTACCTGGGCGCTGCTGATTGCCGCGTCGATCCTGTACATCCCGGCCAACATGCTGCCGATCATGACCGTGAGCACCCTGGGCCAAGGCAGCCCCGACACGATCATGTCCGGTGTCATCACCTTGCTCAAGCATGGCATGGTGCCCATTGCTGCCGTGGTGTTCATTGCCAGTATCCTGGTGCCCACGTTCAAACTGGTGGGCATCGGCTTGCTGTTGTACTCCGTTCAGCGCCGTCAGCCGCTTTCGGCACGGCAACGGATATTGATGTACCGCTTCATCGAATTCATTGGGCGCTGGTCCATGCTCGATATCTTTGTCATCGCCATCCTGGTGGCGGTGGTGAATTTCGGCCGAATAGCCAGTGTCGAAGCCAACCTGGGCGCTGTCGCCTTTGCAACTGTGGTGATCCTGACAATGCTTGCCGCTTTAACTTTCGATCCCCGACTGATTTGGGATAACACGGAGTCGGATGACGACCATGAGTGACCTGCCAACGGCTAAAACCCGCCCAGCCTCGAACTGGTCGGCCATATGGATCCTGCCTTTGATCGCCTTGATGATCGGTGGCTGGCTTGCGTGGCAGGCTTACCGTGATGCCGGTGTGGAAATTGAGGTCCGCTTCGAGTCGGGTGAGGGTATCGTCGCCAACAAGACCGAGGTGATCTACAAGGGCATGCCGGTTGGCAAGGTCAAGAGCCTGGTGCTCGACGCCAAGGGTGAGAACCAGGGGGTGATCGCCACCATCGAGATGAACAAGGCTGCCGAGCCGCATCTGACCAAAGGCACGCGTTTCTGGCTGGTGAAGCCGAGCGTCAGCCTGGCGGGTATTTCCGGCCTGGAAACTCTGGTGTCAGGCAACTACATCGCCGTCAGCCCAGGGGAGGGGGAGCGCACCAAGCGTTTTACTGCCTTGAAGGTTGCTCCGCCGCTGTCGGACACTGAGCCGGGCCTGCACCTTACCCTCAAGGCCGAGCGGCTTGGGTCGCTCAACCGTGACAGCCCGGTGTTCTACAAGCAGATCCAGGTTGGCCGGGTTAAAAGCTACCGCCTGTCCGAGGACCAGAGCACTGTCGAGATAAAGGTCTTCATCGAGCCGGCCTATGCCAGCCTGGTGCGCAAGCACACGCGTTTCTGGAATGCCAGCGGCGTCAGCATCGATGCCTCGCTCTCGGGCGTGAAAGTGCGTAGCGAATCGCTGTCGAGCATTGTCGCCGGTGGTATCGCCTTTGCCACGCCGGAACACCGCAAGGACAGTCCGCCCACCGACTCGAACCTGCCGTTCCGTCTGTATGAGGACTTCGATGCGGCCCAGGCCGGCATCCGGGTAAAGGTGAAATTGAGCGATTACGAGGGCCTGCAGGCGGGCCGTACACCGGTCATGTACAAGGGCATCCAGGTGGGCTCGCTCAAATCCCTGACAATGGCAGACAACCTGGCCAGTGCATCGGCGGAGCTTACGCTGGACCCGTTGGCCGAGGATTATCTGGTCGAGGGCACGCAGTTCTGGGTGGTCAAACCGTCAATTTCCCTGGCGGGTATCACTGGCTTGGAGGCGCTGGTCAAGGGTAACTACATCGCCATTCGCCCTGGTGAGAAAGGGGCGCGGCCAGAGCGTGAGTTCGAAGCCCGCGCCAAGGCGCCTCCGCTCGACCTCAAGGCACCAGGCCTGCACATGGTGCTGTTCGCCGACACCCTGGGTTCGCTGGAAGTCGGTAGCCCGGTCATGTACCGCCAGGTGAAGGTGGGTAGCGTGCAGAGCTACCAGTTCGCCCGCAACAGCAATCGCATCCTGATCGGTGTGCATATCGAGAAGGAATACGAAAAGCTGGTCAACGGTTCGTCGCGCTTCTGGAATGTCAGTGGCATCACCCTGACGGGCGGCCTGTCGGGCATCAAGATCAAGAGTGAATCACTGCAGACCCTGATGGCTGGTGGTATCGCGTTCGATACGCCACGGCCTGATGTGCCGCTCAAACGACACATCCCACGCTTCCGCCTGCATGACAGCCAGGAGGCGGTCAACCGCGCAGGAACGTTGATCACCATTCGTGTGGACCGTGCCGACGGCCTCAAGCCTGGCACGGCGATTCGCTTCCGCGGCCTGGATGTGGGTAGCGTCGAGAGCGTCGACCTGACCGATGACTTGCAGGCGGTGCTGCTGCGGGCGCGCATTACCGAAGCGGCGGACCGTATCGCCCGCGTCGGTACGCAGTTCTGGGTGGTCAAGCCAGCCTTTGGCCTGGTGCGCACGCAGAACCTCGACACCCTGGTGGGCGGGCAGTACCTGGAAGTGCAGCCGGCTGCCAAGGACCGTGGCCCGCAGCGCGATTTCATCGCCTTGGCCGACGCCCCGCAGGTGGCAGGGCCTGAAGTCGGGCTGCCGTTGACGCTGAGCGCCCCGCGCCGTGGCTCGATCAAGCCGGGCGTGCCGGTGACCTATCGTGAGGTTGCGGTGGGCAAGGTGACGGGCTTCGAGCTGGGCCAGAGCGCTGACCGCGTATTGATCCATATCCTGATCGAGCCGCGCTATGCGGCCCTGGTGCGCAGCGGCAGCCGCTTCTGGAACAGCAGCGGCTTCGGTTTCGACTGGGGGCTGGTCAAGGGGGTTACGGTGCGTACCGAGTCGGTGGAGACCATGATCGACGGCGGTATCGCCTTCGCCACGCCGGATGGCGAGCAGATGGGCAACCCGGCACGGCCGCAGCAGACGTTCGCCTTGTTCGACAAGGCCGAGGATGAATGGCTGCAGTGGGCGCCGAAGATTCAGATTGCCAAGTAAGATTGCAGAAGGGGCCGCTTTGCGGCCCCTCGCCGGCAAGCCAGCTCCCACAGGGACCGCGCATGGCTTGCCGGTGATGAGGCCGGATCAGGTTATCCAGGCAAGCCCGTCAAATCGCAGGCAACAAAAAACCGACCCTAGGGTCGGTTTTTCGACTAGCGCGTCGCTTAGGCAGCTGCAGCTTCTTTCAGCGCCTTGATGTGGCCATTCAGACGGCCTTTGTGACGAGCAGCCTTGTTCTTGTGGATGATGCCCTTGTCGGCCATACGGTCGATTACAGGCACAGCCAGAACGTAAGCGGCTTGCGCTTTTTCGGCGTCTTTTGCGTCGATGGCCTTGACTACATTCTTGATGTAGGTGCGGACCATGGAACGCAGGCTGGCGTTGTGGCTGCGACGCTTCTCAGCCTGTTTTGCACGTTTCTTGGCGGAAGGTGTGTTGGCCACCGTCGAGCTCCTCGAAAGACTTTAGGTAAATAGCAAACAAAATAGGCCGCGAATCATGCCGATCAGTCGAACGGATGTCAAGGCCACCTGCAAGGTTCCGCCGAGCGGTGCGCCAACAAGAGGGAAATATTCCTTTCTGCTGCGCGACCTGTAAACTCGGGAATTTTTGGCTCCCCTGCGAAGGCGCGGGAGTATCGCACATTCGGACGCTGTCTGGCAGCGTCCTCTGCCCTTGGCGTGAATCTTTTCGATGAACCTGCTCAAATCCCTGGCTGCGGTAAGCTCGATCACCATGATTTCCCGGGTGCTAGGCTTTGTCCGCGACACCATCCTGGCGCGTGTTTTCGGCGCCGGCATCGCCACCGATGCTTTCTTCATCGCCTTCAAGCTGCCCAACCTGCTGCGGCGCATCTTCGCCGAGGGCGCGTTTTCCCAGGCCTTCGTACCGATCCTGGCCGAATACAAGACCCAGCAAGGCGAGGAGGCGACCCGCACCTTCGTCGCCTATGTCAGTGGCCTGCTGACCTTGGTTCTGGCGCTGGTGACCGCCATCGGCATCCTGGCGGCGCCATGGGTGGTGTGGGCGACCGCACCAGGCTTTGTCGACAGTGCCGAAAAGTACGAACTGACCACCGCCCTGTTGCGGGTGACTTTTCCTTATATATTGCTGATCTCGCTGTCCTCCCTGGCCGGGGCAATCCTCAATACCTGGAACCGTTTCTCGGTGCCGGCCTTTACCCCGACCTTGCTGAATGTGGCGATGATTGCCTTCACCGTGCTGCTCACGCCGTATTTCGACCCGCCCATCATGGCCCTGGCATGGGGCGTGCTGGCCGGTGGCCTGGCACAGTTGCTGTACCAGCTGCCAGCGCTGAAGAAGATCGGCATGCTCGTGCTGCCACGCCTGAACCTGCGCGATACCGGCGTGTGGCGGGTGCTCAAGCAGATGCTGCCAGCGATCCTCGGGGTGTCGGTGAGCCAGATCTCGCTGATCATCAACACCATCTTCGCCTCCTTCCTGGTAGCCGGCTCGGTGTCGTGGATGTACTACGCCGACCGCCTCATGGAGCTGCCTTCCGGCGTACTGGGCGTGGCCCTGGGCACCATACTGCTGCCGACCCTGGCCAAGACCTACGCCAACAAGGACCGCGAGGAATACTCGCGGATCCTCGACTGGGGCCTGCGCCTGTGCTTCCTGCTGGTGCTGCCATGCACCCTGGCCCTGGCCATTCTCGCCGAGCCACTGACCGTGGCGCTGTTCCAGTACGGCAAGTTCACTGCCGTCGACGCAGCCATGACCCAGAAGGCGCTGATCGCCTATTCCGTGGGCTTGCTGGCGATCATTCTGGTCAAGGTGCTGGCACCCGGCTTCTACGCGCAGCAGAATATCCGTACACCGGTGAAGATCGCGGTATTCACCCTGGTCTGCACCCAACTGTTCAACCTGGCCCTGATCGGGCCGCTCGCGCATGCCGGCCTGGCCCTGGCGATCAGCCTGGGGGCCTGCCTGAACGCCGGCCTGCTGTTCTGGAAACTGCGCAGTCAGCAGCTGTTCCAGCCGCAACCAGGCTGGGCGATATTCCTGCTCAAGCTGGTGCTGGCGGTGGGGCTGATGTCGGCGGTGTTGCTGGCCGGCATGCATTATTTGCCGGCCTGGGAACAGGGCAACATGCTCGAGCGCCTGGTGCGCCTGGGGGCTCTGGTACTGGCGGGCGTCGTGACCTATTTCGGCTGCCTGTACCTGTGCGGCTTCCGGCCTCGGCATTTCGCCCGCAAGGCCTTGCACTGAGGCATCGGGCGGGTCAGGCGTCGGTTTTTCGAATTCCACGCCGCCCTTGGGCGCTGCTGCCTGTCACCGGCGCCCGGGTGTGGTTATAATCGGCCACTTTATGAGCAAGAAGCGCGTTATGCAGCTGGTTCGAGGTCTTCACAACCTGCGCCCCGAGCACCGGGGCTGTGTCGCCACCATTGGCAACTTCGACGGGGTTCACCGCGGCCACCAGGCTATCCTGGCGCGCCTGCGCGAGCGCGGCCAGGCCTTGGGCCTGCCGACCTGCGTGGTCATCTTCGAACCGCAACCACGCGAGTATTTCGCCCCCGACACCGCGCCGGCCCGCCTGGCCCGGCTGCGCGACAAGATCGAGCTGCTGGCGGCCGAGGGTATCGACCGGGTGCTGTGCCTGGCATTCAACCAGCGCCTGAGCAAGCTCGGCGCCGATGCCTTCGTCAAGGCCATCCTGGTCGACGGCCTGGGTGTACGCCACCTCGAAGTGGGCGATGACTTCCGCTTCGGCTGCGACCGCGCCGGCGACTTCGCTTTCCTGGTCGAGGCCGGCAAGCAGTACGGCTTCACCGTCGAGGCTGCCAACACGGTGATCCAGGACGGCCTGCGGGTCAGCAGCACCGAAGTGCGCAAGGCCCTGTCCGAAGGCAACTTCGAGCTGGCCGAGCACCTGCTGGGCCGCCCGTACCGCATCAGCGGCCGCGTGCTGCATGGCCAGAAGCTGGCCCGCCAGCTCGGCACACCTACCGCCAACATTCAGCTCAAGCGCCGCCGCGTGCCGCTGTCCGGGGTCTACCTGGCCAGCATCGAAATCGACGGCAAGGCCTGGCCGGGTGTCGGCAATATCGGCGTGCGCCCCACCGTTGCCGGTGATGGGCGCCCGCACCTGGAGATTCATCTGCTGGACTATGCCGGCGACCTTTACGGCCGGCGCCTGACGGTGGAGTTCCACCACAAGCTGCGAGAAGAGCAGCGATTCGCCTCCCTGGAGGCGCTGAAGTCGGCGATCGATGCGGATATCGCCGCCGCACGTGCACATTGGCACGCTCAACCGCTAACGAAGAGCCTGAAATGACCGACTACAAAGCCACGCTTAACCTTCCGGACACCGCCTTCCCCATGAAGGCCGGCCTGCCTCAGCGCGAACCGCAGATCCTGCAGCGCTGGGACAGCATTGGCCTGTACCAGAAGCTGCGCGAAATTGGCAAGGATCGTCCCAAGTTCGTCCTGCACGACGGCCCGCCCTATGCCAACGGCAAGATTCACATCGGTCATGCGCTGAACAAGATCCTCAAGGACATGATCGTCCGTTCCAAGACCCTGGCCGGCTTCGATGCGCCGTATGTGCCGGGCTGGGACTGCCATGGCCTGCCGATCGAGCACAAGGTCGAGGTCACCCACGGCAAGCATCTGTCCGCCGACCGCACTCGCGAGCTGTGCCGCGAGTACGCCGCCGAGCAGATCGAAGGGCAGAAGACCGAGTTCATCCGCCTGGGCGTGCTGGGTGACTGGGACAACCCGTACAAGACCATGAACTTTGCCAACGAGGCCGGCGAAATCCGCGCCCTGGCCGAGATGGTCAAGCAAGGCTTCGTGTTCAAGGGCCTGAAGCCTGTGAACTGGTGCTTCGATTGCGGTTCGGCCCTGGCCGAGGCCGAAGTCGAGTACGCCGACAAGAAATCGCAGACCATCGACGTTGCCTTCCCGGTAGCCGATGACGCCAAGCTGGCTGCTGCCTTCGGTCTGGCTTCGCTGGCCAAGCCGGCTGCCATCGTGATCTGGACCACCACCCCGTGGACTATCCCGGCCAACCAGGCGCTGAACATCCACCCGGAGTTCAAGTACGCCCTGGTCGACACCGGCGAGCGTCTGCTGGTTCTGGCCGAAGAGCTGGTCGAGTCGTGCCTCAAGCGCTACAGCCTGGAAGGCTCGGTCATTGCCACCGCCCAGGGTTCGGCACTGGAACTGATCAACTTCCGCCACCCGTTCTACGACCGCCTGTCGCCAATCTACCTGGCTGACTACGTCGAACTGGGCGCCGGTACCGGCGTGGTGCACTCCTCGCCAGCCTACGGTGAAGACGACTTCGTCACCTGCAAGCGCTACGGCATGGTCAACGACGACATCCTCACCCCGGTGCAGAGCAACGGCGTGTATGTGGACTCGCTGCCATTCTTCGGCGGCCAGTTCATCTGGAAGGCCAACCCGGCCATCGTCGAGAAGCTGAGCGAGGTCGGCGCGCTGATGCACACCGAAACCATCAGCCACAGCTACATGCACTGCTGGCGCCACAAGACCCCGCTGATCTACCGCGCCACCGCGCAGTGGTTCGTGGGTATGGACAAGCAGCCGACCACCGGCGAGCCGCTGCGTGAGCGCGCACTTAAAGCCATCGAAGACACCAAGTTCGTCCCGGCCTGGGGCCAGGCGCGCCTGCATTCGATGATCGCCAACCGCCCGGACTGGTGCATCTCCCGTCAGCGCAACTGGGGTGTACCGATCCCGTTCTTCCTGCACAAGCAGACCGGCGAGCTGCACCCACGCACCGTCGAGCTGATGGAAGCAGTGGCCAAGCGCGTCGAACAGGAAGGCATCGAGGCCTGGTTCAAGCTGGACGCCGCCGAACTGCTGGGCGCTGAAGCCGAGCAGTACGACAAGATCACCGACACCCTCGACGTGTGGTTCGACTCGGGTACCACCCACTGGCACGTGCTGCGTGGCTCGCATGACATTGGCCACGCCACCGGCCCGCGTGCCGACCTGTACCTGGAAGGTTCCGACCAGCACCGCGGCTGGTTCCACTCGTCCTTGCTGACCGGTTGCGCCATCGACGGCCACGCGCCGTACCGCGAGCTGCTGACCCACGGCTTCACCGTGGACGAGAATGGCCGCAAGATGTCCAAGTCGCTGGGCAACACCATCGAGCCAGAGAAGGTCAACAACACCCTGGGTGCCGATATCCTGCGCCTGTGGGTTGCCGCTACCGACTATTCCGGTGAAATGGCCGTTTCCGAGCAAATCCTGCAGCGCAGCGCCGACGCCTACCGCCGTATCCGCAACACTGCACGCTTCCTGCTCTCCAACCTGTCCGGCTTCGACCCGGCCCGCGATTTGCTGGCCCCGGAAGACATGCTGGCGCTGGACCGCTGGGCGGTTGACCGCACCCTGCTGCTGCAACGCGAGCTGGAAGAGCACTACAGCGAGTACCGTTTCTGGAACGTCTACTCCAAGGTGCACAACTTCTGCGTGCAGGAACTGGGCGGCTTCTACCTCGACATCATCAAGGACCGCCAGTACACCACCGGCGCCAACAGTGTCGCTCGCCGTTCCTGCCAGACCGCGCTCTACCACATCAGCGAGGCGCTGGTGCGCTGGATCGCGCCGATCCTGGCGTTTACGGCCGACGAAATCTGGCAGTACCTGCCAGGCGAGCGCAACGAGTCGGTAATGCTCAACGGCTGGTACGAAGGCCTGAGCGAGCTGCCGGAAGGTACCGAACTGGACCGCGCCTACTGGGACCGCGTGATGGCCGTCAAGGCATCGGTCAACAAGGAGCTGGAAAACCAGCGTACCGCCAAGGTCATCGGCGGCAACCTGCAGGCCGAAGTCACCCTGTACGCCGACGAAGGCCTGAGCGCCGACCTGGGCAAGCTGGGCGACGAACTGCGCTTCGTGCTGATCACCTCGGCTGCCAGCGTGGTGCCATTCGCGCAAGCGCCGGCCGAAGCGGTGGCCACCGAAGTCGAAGGCCTCAAGCTGCAAGTGGTCAAGTCCGGCCACACCAAGTGCGGCCGTTGCTGGCACTTCCGCGCCGACGTCGGCAGCCACCCGGAGCACCCGGAAATCTGCGGCCGTTGCGTCGACAACCTGAGCGGTTCCGGCGAGGTGCGCCACTATGCCTAACCCTGTAGCGGGGCGCTTCGGGCGCCTTGCATGGCTTTGGCTGAGCCTGGTGGTACTGGTCCTCGACCAGGCCACCAAGCTGTATTTCAACAATGCCCTGACCATGTACCAGCAGGTTGTCGTCATCCCTGACTACTTCAGCTGGACCCTGGCCTACAACACCGGCGCGGCGTTCAGCTTCCTGGCTGAAAGCTCCGGCTGGCAGCGCTGGCTGTTCGCCCTGATCGCCGTGGTGGTCAGTGCCGTGCTGGTAGTGTGGCTCAAGCGCCTGGGGCGCAACGAGACCTGGCTGGCCGTGGCGCTGGCGCTGGTGCTGGGTGGCGCGATCGGCAACCTGTACGACCGCGTCGTGCTCGGCCATGTGGTCGACTTCATCCTGGTGCACTGGCAGAACCGCCATTACTTCCCGGCCTTCAACCTGGCCGACAGCGCCATCACCGTTGGTGCGGTGATGCTGGCGCTGGATATGTTCAAGAGCAAGAAGTCCGAGGATCCGGTCCATGACTGACACCCGTATCGGCCAGAACACCGAAGTCACCCTGCACTTCGCGCTGCACCTGGAAAACGGCGACACCGTCGACAGCACGTTCGACAAGGCCCCGGCCACCTTCAAGGTTGGCGATGGCAACCTGCTGCCAGGGTTCGAGAACGCCCTGTTCGGCTTCAAGGGTGGCGACAAGCGTACCGTCGTGGTGGCCCCGGAGAACGCATTCGGCCAGCCAAACCCGCAGAACGTGCAAGTCATGCCACGGTCTCAGTTCGAGGGCATGGAGTTGTCCGAAGGGCTGTTGATCATCTTCAACGACGCCGCCAACACCGAGCTGCCGGGTGTGGTCAAAGCGTTCGATGACGACCAGGTGACCATCGACTTCAATCACCCATTGGCTGGCAAGACCCTGACCTTCGAGGTGGAGATCCTCGAGGTGAAGGCCCTGTAAGCCTGGAGCCGAGCATGCAAATCAAACTCGCCAACCCTCGCGGCTTCTGCGCGGGGGTCGACCGGGCGATCGAGATCGTCAACCGCGCGCTGGAAGTCTTCGGCCCGCCGATCTATGTGCGTCACGAAGTGGTGCACAACAAGTTCGTGGTGGAAGACCTGCGCAACCGTGGCGCCATCTTTGTCGAAGAGCTGGACCAGGTACCGGACGACGTCATCGTCATCTTCAGTGCCCACGGGGTTTCCCAGGCCGTGCGCCAGGAAGCTGCTGGCCGTGGCCTGAAAGTGTTCGATGCCACCTGCCCGCTGGTGACCAAGGTGCACATCGAAGTGGCCAAGTACAGCCGCGACGGCCGTGAGTGCATTCTCATCGGCCACGAAGGGCATCCGGAGGTCGAAGGCACCATGGGCCAGTACGACGCCAGCAACGGTGGCGCCATCTACCTCGTCGAAGACGAGGAGGATGTTGCCAACCTGCAGGTGAAGGACCCGGACCACCTGGCGTTCGTCACCCAGACCACGCTGTCGATGGACGACACCAGCCGCGTGATCGACGCCCTGCGTGCGCGCTTCCCGAACATTGGCGGCCCGCGCAAGGATGACATCTGCTACGCCACCCAGAACCGCCAGGACGCGGTCAAGCAACTGGCGGACGAGTGCGACGTGGTACTGGTGGTCGGCAGCCCGAACAGCTCCAACTCCAACCGCCTGCGCGAGCTGGCCGAGCGCATGGGCACCCCGGCCTACCTGATCGACGGTGCCGAGGACCTGCAGCGTGGCTGGTTCGACCAGACGGCGCGGGTCGGCATCACCGCTGGCGCTTCGGCTCCCGAAGTTCTGGTGCGTGGCGTGATCGAGCAGCTCAAGGCCTGGGGCGCCACCGGTGCTGAAGAGCTGGATGGGCGGGAAGAGAACATCACCTTCTCCATGCCCAAGGAACTGCGGGTTCGGTCGCTGATCTGAAACGGCACCCACCTGGTGCTGTTTTATGTGGGAGCGGCCTTGTGTGCGAAAGGGCCGCTCCCACAACGACCACATATGCTAGCTGGAGGTGTCTTTGCATCGGGATTTTTTTGGCTCTCCCATCTGTACGTTGACCCTGCCAGTCGATGCCATCACAACTTGATACTGGCTAGTTGCGGTCAAGCGCTCGCAAATCTCCATCGTTGAACCTAACCAATTACCGTTGGCCCCAAGCGGAACACCCTGCGCACTGAATTTCAGCTGCTCACCGCGATTGCTCGTGATCTTCAGCGGCCGTGAAAGACGCTGCTCGCGCAGCACCTGCCCGTTATGCTCCAGCATCACCTGCCAACCATTCCCCCAGTTACCGTCCAACGCCTGCACCAGCACCGGCTGGCTTTGCAACATGGCATGGCTGCGCGCACTGCGCAGTGCCTGCGCCAAGTCACGCGCAGCTGCCGCCCTGTGTAGGTCGTCGCTCAATCTGGCGTAGGCCGGCATGCCGAGTTGTGTCAGCAATACGGCCACCGCCAGGGCCGACAACATTTGTATCAGTGTTACACCTCGTTGCTTCACCGTGCATTCCTCCCTGGAAGTGCTTGGCTGTAGCTTCACGGTCGTTGGACCGGCGGTCCAGTCGCCCGGGTTCAATGCAATTGCAGGAAAAGTCGCAGGAGGTGCAGGGATGCACGCAAGACAGCGGGGCATGACGCTTCTGGAAGTGTTATTGGCGGTGGTAGTGGTGGCTGTGGGTATGTTCGCAGCGGCAGGCCTGCAACTGCAGGCATTGCAGGCTGCGGAGAACGCGCGCCGCGATGGACAGGCGGCAATGGCGGCGCACAGTGAGCATGAAAGGGGGCGGCCATGAGTCGCGGCCAGCGTGGTTTCGGCTTGCTTGAGGTGATGCTGGCGCTGACCATCGGGTTGCTGCTGTTGACGGCGGCCAGCCAGCTATTTGCCTCGGCCCACCATACCTGGCGGCTGCAAAGCACGGCAGTACGCATGCAGGATGAGGCACGCCTGGCATTGCTGCGAATGGCCCAGGATATCCGCATGACCGGGATGTTCGGCTGCCTGCGACTGCGGCCAAAGCACTTCGGCAGTTCGAGCGCAGGGCACGCATTCGCCCGGCCGATGGAAGTCGAAGCATCCACCCTTAGCCTGGTCGTTGCGGAGTTACCTGGGCAAGCCGGGGGCCCGCAGTGGTTCCTGCACACGGACTGTACTAGCAAGGTGTCTGTGGACGATGAGTTGAAGGAGGGCTACCCACAGGTTTACCCCATCAGCAGATATGTCTACCAACTCCAGGGCAATACGCTGAGATTCAAACGCAACAAAAGCAACTTCCAGCCGCTGGTTGAAAATGTGCGCTCAATACGTTTCCAACGTGTGCAAATGGCACAGGGTGAGGGGGTGGATATTGCCCTGACGCTTTACGAACCCACGCTCGAACTTGAACAGCACCATGAACTGAGCGTCGCAATCCGCAACCCGGTGCCGGCCTCATGAATCGTCAGCGTGGCATAGTCCTGTTGTTGGCCTTGGTCCTGAGCCTGCTGCTTGGGCTGTTTGCGGCGTCTGCCCTGCGTAATGCGCTGGTGCAAACGCGAATGACCGGCTATCTGAGCGAAGGCCTGCTGGCGCTGGAGCAGGCCGAGGCCACGCTGCTGGCAGGGGCAGGCGAGCTCGAGCGGGCTCCCCCCGACCCTTGCGAGGCGTGCCCGCCACCCGCTCGACCGCATGACCTGAGCGGGCAGTGGCAGCGCACGCGAACCGGCTATTTCCATTTGCAGAATCTGGGTACCAGCGAACACGCGGCGCATATGCCGGAAGGGCAGCAGGTCACCCTGTACCGCGTCACCGCCGTCAGCCTGCAAACCCAGTCACGGCATGTGCTGGAAGCGGTCTACGCCATGGACGGCGACACAACCCGGCGCATTGCCTGGCGGCAGAGATTGCGAGGAGACTGACATGCAGCAAGGCTTGAGCCGGATCGAGTTGTTGATTGTGCTGGCCGTGACCGGCATTCTGGCAGCCATTGCCTACCCCAGTTACAGCGACCAGCTACGGCGAGCCGCGCGCAGCGAAGTGGTTGGCCTGCTGCATGATGCCGCCCTGCGCCTGGAGCGCCACCGCGTACGCACTGGCCAATACGCCGAGGGCGACCCGGCGTTGCCCGACGGTACCCGCTATTACAGCCTGCAGGCCCAGCGCGACAGCGACACCTTCACGCTGCGCGCCCGGCGGCTGCCGAGCGGGCTGATGGCGCAGGACCGCTGTGGCGATTTCCAGCTCGACCAGGCCGGCGTGCAGCGCAATCCGGGTGCCGTCGAAGACAGCGTGCATTGCTGGGGAAGCTGAAGATTGAATGATGCCCGGTGCATCGCGGATTTACTTCAGGTGTTGGATCGACAGATGAGCAAGCAAGTAGTGGTGGTCGGCGGCGGAGTGATTGGCCTGCTGACGGCATTCAACCTGGCGGCGAAGGTCGGGCAGGTGGTGGTGTGCGATCAGGGGGAAGTCGGCCGCGAGTCGTCCTGGGCTGGCGGTGGCATCGTCTCGCCGCTGTACCCGTGGCGCTACAGCCCGGCCGTGACCGCCCTGGCACACTGGTCGCAAGACTTTTATCCGCAGCTGGGCGAGCGTTTGTTCGCCAGCACCGGCGTCGACCCCGAAGTGCACACCACCGGCCTGTACTGGCTCGACCTGGACGACGAGGCCGAAGCGCTGGCCTGGGCCGAGCGTGAGCAGCGGCCGCTGAGTGCCGTGGATATTTCGGCGGCCTATGACGCGGTGCCGGTGCTGGGCCCGGGCTTCAAGCGTGCCATCTACATGGCCGGCGTGGCCAACGTGCGCAACCCGCGCCTGGTGAAGTCGCTCAAGGCGGCGTTGCTGGCGTTGCCCAACGTGACCTTGCGTGAGCACTGCCAGGTTACCGGTTTTGTCCAGCAGGGCGGTCGCGTGACCGGGGTGCAGACGGCAGACGGCGTTCTGGCGGCGGATGAGGTGGTGCTCAGTGCTGGCGCGTGGAGTGGCGACCTGCTGCGTACGCTCGGCCTGGAGCTGCCGGTGGAGCCGGTGAAGGGCCAGATGATTTTGTTCAAATGTGCCGAAGACTTCCTGCCGAGCATGGTGCTGGCCAAGGGGCGCTATGCGATCCCGCGGCGTGACGGGCATATTCTGGTGGGTAGCACGCTGGAGCATGCCGGGTACGACAAGACCCCGACCGAGGAGGCGTTGGAGAGCCTGAAGGCCTCGGCGGTGGAGTTGCTGCCTGAGCTCGAGGGGGCCACGGTGGTGGCGCACTGGGCCGGGCTGCGGCCGGGGTCGCCGGAAGGTATTCCGTATATCGGGCCGGTGCCGGGGCATGCGGGGTTGTGGTTGAACTGCGGGCATTACCGCAACGGGCTGGTGCTGGCGCCGGCTTCGTGCCAGCTGTTTGCCGACCTGTTGACCGGGGTAGAGCCGATCATTGACCCGGCGCCGTATGCGCCAGCCGGGCGGCTGGGCTGAGGGCCTCTTCGCGGGTAGAGCACAGGTTTCGAAAACTGTGCGATCCCTGTGGGAGCGGGTTTACCCGCGAAGAAGCCAGTGGAGATTTGAATTCAGTCTTGGCGGCCTGGCCCCTGCTGCAGGTGCGCCTGGCTGCAATACCACTCGTTGCCCTGCTGCAGCGCCCGGTCATTGGGCAGGTGCACGCCGCAATGGGCGCAGCGCACCATCTTCAGCGGCGCATCCAGCTTGGCCTCGGGGTGCGACTGTTGGCTGGCTTTGAACTTGCGCCACAGCCAGAACGCAGCGGCGATCAGGGCGATCCAGAAAAGTAGGCGAACCATGGTGTCCAGCTTGTCGGTTGAAGAAGCCGACAGTCTAGGACGCGGCCAATAAAAAAGGGAGGCCCAGGGCCTCCCTTTCATGTACCGCTACGTATCAGTCGAACAGACCAAAGGTCATGTAGCTGAACCAGGAGCGGTCTTTCTCGGCTTCCTTCGGCCCTTCCGGCACGATCGGGTCACCGTTCTCGTCAGTTGGCAGCAGCTCACGCGGCATCTCGTCACGTGCATCCTGGAACTGCTTGACGACGTCCTGGTTGGCGCGGGTTTCACCCGGTGGCAGCGGGGTTTCGGTTTCGATCAGGCCCAGGGTCGCCTTGGACAGCCAGCCGCGGCCGTCAGACTCGGTCTGCTTTGGCTGGAACTCGCCATCTACCAGGCTCGGGTGGTCCGGGTAGTTGAGTTTGAGGGTTTCCAGGCTGGTGGCGGCCAGTTCGTCCAGGTGCATCTTCTGGTACGCCTCGACCATCACCGCCAGGCCGTCGCCGACCGATGGGGTTTCCTGGAAGTTCTCCACCACGTAGCGGCCACGGTTGGCAGCGGCTACATAGGCCTGGCGGCTCAGGTAGTAGTCGGCCACATGGATTTCGTACGACGCCAGCAGGTTGCGCAGGTAGATCATGCGCTGCTTGGCATCGGGGGCGTAGCGGCTGTTGGGGAAGCGGCTGGTCAGCTGGGCGAACTCGTTGTACGAGTCGCGGGCAGCACCCGGGTCACGCTTGGTCATGTCCAGCGGCAGGAAGCGCGCCACCAGGCCACGGTCCTGGTCGAACGAGGTCAGGCCCTTGAGGTAGTAGGCGTAGTCGACGTTCGGGTGCTGCGGGTGCAGGCGGATGAAGCGCTCGGCAGCCGACTTGGCAGCCTCGGGCTCGGAGTTCTTGTAGTTGGCGTAGATCAGCTCGAGCTGCGCCTGGTCGGCATAGCGGCCGAACGGGTAGCGCGACTCCAGGGCCTTGAGCTTGTTCACGGCGCTGGTGTAGCTGGAGTTGTCCAGGTCAGCTTGCGCCTGCTGATACAGCTCGGCCTCGCTGAGGTTCTCGTCGATCACTTCCTTATTGGAGGAACAGGCCGCGGTGAGCCCGAGGATGGCGATCAGCAGCAGGTGTTTCACTTGCATGGCGGCTTGCGTCCCTTTGACGGCCGCTGTCTTGGGCGGTGCCGTCCTGTTATGATGAGCGCCCCGGCCAACCCCGGGACAAAAGAAGCCGTATTTAACCACAAGCTCGCAGCCGAAACCAAAGGCTGTGCGCCCGCCGAATCGAGCATGTCCGAGATCATTCAACTTAGCGCAGAGGTCCCGTCCGAACTGGGCGGTCAACGCCTCGACCAGGTCGCCGCCCAATTGTTCGACGAGTATTCGCGCTCGCGGCTGACTACCTGGATCAAAGAAGGCCGCCTGACGGTCGATGGCGCGGTCCTGCGCCCGCGTGACACCGTCCATGGTGGCGCCGTGCTGGCCCTGGAGGCCGAGCAAGAGGCCCAGGGCGAGTGGGAGGCCGAGGACATCGCGCTGGACATCGTCTATGAAGACGACCAGATCCTGGTGATCAACAAGCCTGCCGGCCTGGTTGTGCACCCGGCTGCCGGGCATGCCAGCGGCACCTTGCTGAACGCGCTGCTGCACCATGTGCCCGACATCATCAACGTGCCGCGCGCCGGCATCGTGCACCGCCTGGACAAGGACACCACCGGCCTGATGGTGGTGGCCAAGACCCTGCAGGCGCAGACCAACCTGGTCGACCAGCTGCAAAAGCGCTCGGTCAGCCGCATTTATGAATGCATCGTGGTTGGTGTGGTGACTGCCGGTGGCAAGATCGACGCGCCCATCGGTCGCCACGGCGGCATGCGCCAGCGCATGGCAGTCACCGACGGCGGCAAGCCTGCGATCAGCCACTACCGTGTGCTCAAGCGCTTCCGCTCGCACACCCATGTGCGGGTGAAGCTGGAAACCGGCCGTACCCACCAGATCCGCGTGCACATGGCTCATGTCGGCTACCCGCTGGTCGGCGACCAGACCTACGGCGGCCGCTTCCGCATCCCGCCGGCAGCCAGCCCGACCATGGTCGAGGCGGTGAAAACCTTCCCGCGTCAGGCCCTGCACGCACGCTTCCTGGCGCTGGTACACCCGACCACCGGTGAGCGCATGGAATGGGAATCGCCGCTGCCGGACGACTTCGTCTGGTTGCTGTCGCTGCTGAACCAGGACCGCGAGAGCTTTATCGGATGAGTGGCCTGACTCAGTCGCTGCTGTTCCCCGACTGGCCGGCCCCGGCCTCGGTGCGCGCCTGTGTCACCACTCGCCAGGGCGGCATCAGCCTGCCGCCCTATGAAACCTTCAACCTTGGCGACCATGTTGGGGACGACCCTGTCGCGGTGGCCGAGAACCGTCGTCGCCTGAGCGACGAATTCGCCATCCAGCCGGCCTGGCTCAAGCAGGTGCATGGGCTGGTGGTGGCAAATGCCGACCCGGCCGTGGTGGCCGAGGCCGACGCCAGCTGGACCGATCAGCCTGGCATTGCCTGCACCGTGATGACTGCCGATTGCCTGCCAGCGCTGTTCTGCGACCGGGCCGGTACCCGTGTGGCGGCGGCGCATGCTGGCTGGCGCGGGCTGGCCGGTGGTGTGCTGGAGGCCACCTTGGATCGCCTGGCACTGCCACCCGAAGAGGTGCTGGTGTGGCTGGGGCCGGCGATTGGCCCACAGGCGTTCGAAGTGGGGCTGGAAGTGCGTGATGCCTTTACTGCGGTGCACCCGGAATCGGCCCGGGCCTTTGTCGATGGTGCCCGGCCGGGCAAGTTGATGGCCGACATCTATGAGCTGGCGCGTATTCGTTTGGCGGCGCGTGGGGTGACTGCTGTTCATGGCGGTGGCTTGTGCACGGTCAGCGACGAGCGGTTCTTCTCCTATCGCCGTACTCCGCAGGGGGGGCGCTTTGCTTCCCTGGTGTGGCTGGAACCGCGCTAGCCTGCACTGGCCTCTTCGCGGGCACGCCCGCTCCCACAGGTTTCAAACATTACGGATTCCCTGTAGGAGCGGGCATGCCCGCGAATGGCCCAGCACTAATCCAACAGGTTGATCCTGGTCAACCCCGCTACGCTTGAATCTTCCAGAATCAGCCTTATCTATAAGGTCATCTCAGGCAGGTTTCTTCACAAACAGGCGCTGTCCATCGCTCCGACCTGCCCTTTAAAAGGAAGGTATCCCCATGCGAATAGACCGTTTGACCAGCAAGCTGCAGCTTGCGATATCCGATGCCCAATCCCTGGCGGTTGGCATGGATCACCCTGCCATCGAGCCGGTGCACCTTTTGCAGGCATTGCTCGAGCAGCAGGGCGGCTCGATCAAGCCGCTGCTGATGCAGGTAGGCTTCGACATCAACAGCCTGCGCCAGGCACTGGTGAAAGAACTCGACCAGCTGCCGAAAATCCAGAACCCCACCGGCGACGTGAACATGTCGCAGGACCTGGCGCGCCTGCTCAACCAGGCCGACCGCCTGGCCCAGCAGAAGGGCGACCAGTTCATTTCCAGCGAACTGGTGTTGCTGGCTGCCATGGACGAGAACAGCAAGCTCGGCAAGCTGTTGTTGAGCCAGGGCGTGAGCAAGAAGGCCCTGGAAAACGCCATCAACAACCTGCGTGGCGGTGCGGCCGTCAATGACGCCAACGCCGAGGAATCGCGCCAGGCGCTGGACAAGTACACCGTCGACCTGACCAAGCGTGCCGAAGAGGGCAAGCTGGACCCGGTGATTGGCCGTGACGACGAAATTCGCCGTACCGTACAGGTGCTGCAACGCCGTACCAAGAACAACCCGGTGCTGATCGGTGAGCCTGGCGTAGGTAAAACCGCCATCGCCGAAGGCCTGGCCCAGCGCATCATCAATGGTGAAGTGCCGGACGGCCTGAAGGGCAAGCGCCTGCTGGCGCTGGACATGGGCGCGCTGATTGCCGGTGCCAAGTACCGCGGCGAGTTCGAAGAACGCCTCAAAGGCCTGCTGAACGAGCTGTCCAAGCAGGAAGGCCAGATCATCCTGTTCATCGACGAACTGCACACCATGGTCGGCGCCGGCAAGGGCGAGGGCGCCATGGACGCCGGCAACATGCTCAAGCCGGCCCTGGCTCGTGGCGAGCTGCACTGCGTTGGCGCCACCACGCTGAACGAGTACCGCCAGTTCATCGAGAAGGATGCTGCCCTGGAGCGCCGCTTCCAGAAGGTGCTGGTCGAGGAGCCGAGCGAGGAAGACACCATCGCCATCCTGCGTGGCCTGAAAGAGCGCTATGAAGTGCACCACAAGGTGGCCATCACCGACGGCGCCATCATTGCTGCGGCCAAGCTCAGCCACCGCTACATCACCGACCGTCAGCTGCCGGACAAGGCCATTGACCTGATCGACGAAGCGGCCAGCCGCATCCGCATGGAGATCGACTCCAAGCCGGAAGTGCTCGACCGCCTCGACCGTCGCCTGATCCAGCTGAAGGTGGAGTCGCAGGCGCTGAAGAAGGAAGAAGACGAAGCGGCGAAAAAACGCCTGGAGAAGCTGACCGAGGAAATCGACCGGTTGGAGCGGGAATACGCCGACCTGGAAGAAATCTGGGCTTCCGAGAAGGCCGAAGTACAGGGCTCGGCGCAGATCCAGCAAAAGATCGAGCAGGCCCGCCAGGAGCTGGAGACCGCCCGTCGCAAAGGCGACCTGAGCCGCATGGCCGAGCTGCAGTACGGGGTGATCCCGGACCTGGAGCGCAGCCTGCAGATGGTCGACCAGCACGGCAAGACCGAAAACCAGTTGCTGCGTAACAAGGTGACCGAGGAAGAAATTGCCGAAGTGGTCTCGAAGTGGACCGGTATCCCGGTGGCCAAGATGCTCGAAGGCGAGCGTGAAAAGCTGCTGAAGATGGAAGAGCTGCTGCACCAGCGTGTGATCGGCCAGAACGAGGCGGTAACCGCCGTAGCCAACGCGGTGCGCCGTTCGCGTGCCGGGCTGTCCGACCCGAACCGGCCGAGTGGTTCGTTCCTGTTCCTCGGCCCGACCGGGGTGGGCAAGACCGAGCTGTGCAAGGCGCTGGCCGAGTTCCTGTTCGACACCGAAGAGGCAATGGTGCGCATCGACATGTCCGAGTTCATGGAGAAGCATTCCGTGGCTCGCCTGATCGGTGCCCCACCAGGCTATGTGGGGTATGAAGAGGGCGGTTACCTGACCGAGGCGGTACGGCGCAAGCCATACTCGGTGGTGCTGCTGGACGAGGTGGAGAAGGCCCACCCGGATGTGTTCAACGTGCTGCTGCAGGTGCTGGAAGATGGCCGCCTGACCGACAGCCACGGGCGCACCGTGGACTTCCGCAACACCGTGATCGTGATGACCTCCAACCTGGGCTCGGCGCAGATCCAGGAACTGGTGGGTGACCGCGAGGCACAGCGTGCGGCGGTGATGGATGCGGTGGGTTCGCATTTCCGTCCGGAATTCATCAACCGTATCGACGAAGTGGTGGTGTTCGAGCCACTGGGCCGCGAGCAGATTGCCGGCATTACCGAAATCCAGCTGGGCCGCCTGCGCAGCCGTCTGCTGGAGCGCGAACTGTCGCTGAGCCTGAGCCCGGAGGCATTGGACAAGCTGATTGCCGTGGGTTACGACCCGGTATACGGCGCACGGCCACTGAAGCGTGCGATCCAGCGCTGGATCGAGAACCCGCTGGCGCAGTTGATCCTGGCAGGCAAGTTCATGCCGGGCACGGCGATTACCGCCAAGGTGGAAGGCGACGAAATCGTCTTCGGCTGATCTGTTTAACCATGAGCCCCGCATCAGCGGGGCTTTTTTTGCCTGTGCCGGCCCCTTCGCGGGTAAACCCGCTCCCACAGGATTACCTACAGCTCAAAGGCCTGTGCAGTACCTGTGGGAGCGGGTTTACCCGCGAAGAGGCCCTCACAGCCCCAGCAAATCCGGGCCTTTCCGGCTTCCTGGATAACTAGCTGAAATTTTTGAAATTTTTGCTTGCATCTAAAATCGGGTGCCCCTAATATACGCCGCGTTGTCAGGCACTAAGCGAATCACCAGCAACACCGGTGACCGCAAAACAACTTACAAATCAGTAAGTTGAATGAAAAAAAGTGGTTGACAAGCAAAACGAAGAATGTAGAATAGCCGGCCTCAGCAGCTGCAACGCGAAAGCGGATAGCCAAAGAGACCGAAGCTAACACAAGCTTCGAAGCTGTAAAGATGTACCGAAGTTCAGTTCCGCGATAGCTCAGTCGGTAGAGCAAATGACTGTTAATCATTGGGTCCCTGGTTCGAGTCCAGGTCGCGGAGCCAATCTCGGGGTGTAGCGCAGTCCGGTAGCGCGCCTGCTTTGGGAGCAGGATGTCAGGAGTTCGAATCCCCTCACCCCGACCATTTTCCGGGTCGTTAGCTCAGTTGGTAGAGCAGTTGGCTTTTAACCAATTGGTCGTAGGTTCGAATCCTACACGACCCACCATGTAAAAAGGGCATCTCAAGCGAGATGCCCTTTTTCTTTAAGTATCACGGGGTGTAGCGCAGTCCGGTAGCGCGCCTGCTTTGGGAGCAGGATGTCAGGAGTTCGAATCCCCTCACCCCGACCATTTTCCGGGTCGTTAGCTCAGTTGGTAGAGCAGTTGGCTTTTAACCAATTGGTCGTAGGTTCGAATCCTACACGACCCACCATGAAAAAAAGGGCATCTCGCATGAGATGCCCTTTTTTTGCGTTGAATTTATCCCACAAGAATGCGCTCTTGGGCCCACACAGCCCTGTGTGGGAGCGGGTTCACCCGCGAATGCGGCAGCAGGTTCACCATCGCATTCGCGGGTAAACCCGCTCCCACAGGGCATGCTGGTGTCTGTCAGTGCAGTTTCAGGCGCGGCTCGGTACCCCGGCCAATCTTGCTACCCAGCATCATCAACGCCGTACGGAAGAACCCGTACAACGCCATCTGGTGCATCCGGTACAGCGACACGTAGAACATCCGCGCCAGCCAGCCCTCCAGCTTCACGCTGCCCATCAGGTTACCCATCAGGTTGCCCACCGCCGAGAAGCGCGACAGCGACACCAGCGAACCGTAGTCCTTGTACTCATAGGTCGGCAGCGCCTTGTTCTCCAGCCGCGCCTTCAAACTCTGCGCCAGCATCGAAGCCTGCTGGTGCGCCGCCTGGGCACGTGGCGGCACGTTGCGGTCGCTACCCGGTTGCGGGCAGGCGGCGCAGTCACCGAAGGCAAAGATGTTGTCATCGCGCGTGGTTTGCAGGGTAGGGCGCACCACCAGCTGGTTGATGCGGTTGGTTTCCAGGCCATCGATGTCCTTGAGGAACGCCGGCGCACGGATACCAGCCGCCCACACTTTCAAACTGGCCTGGATCACTTCACCGTCTTTGGTTTTCAGGCCATCCTCGGTCACTTCACTGACGGCGGCATTGGTCATCACCTTCACCCCGAGCTTTTCCAGGGTCTTGTGCACCGGCACGCTGATGCGCTCTGGCAGCGCCGGCAGTACGCGCGGGCCGGCCTCGATAATGGTGATGTGCATGTCCTTGGGCTGGATGCGGTCCAGGCCATAGGCCGCCAGTTCGTGGGCCGCGTGATGCAGCTCGGCTGCCAGTTCCACTCCGGTGGCACCGGCGCCGACGATGGCCACGCTGATCTTCTCGCTCGCCACGTCACCGGCGTGGGCGCGCAGATAGTGGTTGAGCAACTGCTGGTGGAAACGCTCGGCCTGCTTGCGGGTGTCGAGGAACAGGCAGTGCTGCGCCGCGCCCAAGGTGCCGAAGTCGTTGGTGTTGGAACCCACGGCAATGACCAGGGTGTCGTAGCCCAAGGTGCGCGCAGGCAGCAGCTCGCGGCCCTCTTCGTCGAGGGTGGCGGCCAGTTGAATCTGTTTGCCTTCACGGTCCAGGCCGCTCATGCGCCCCAACTGGAAGTTGAAGTGGTTCCACTTGGCCTGGGCCACGTAGTTCAGTTCGTCTTCCGAGGAGTTCAGCGAGCCGGCGGCCACTTCGTGCAGCAGAGGCTTCCAGATGTGCGTGAGGTTGGCGTCGACCAGGGTGATCTCGGCCTGCTTGCGCTTGCCCAGGCTTTTACCCAGGCGGGTCGCCAGTTCCAGGCCGCCGGCGCCGCCGCCGACAATCACGATGCGATGAGTCATGGGGATATCTCATAAGGTTTACGGAATTCGTGGCCCCGGGGGCCGGCCGCAAACTGCACGAGGGGAGGGCGAGCGCGAAGCAGCTCATAGCACCAGTCCACTGAGCAGGCGGCTGATGAGACCCAACCCGATGGTCACGGCCACCACCAGCACAAGGAGCAGCCACGGCCGGAAGGGCCTGCGCTCGACTTGGTGCTGGGGGGCTCGCAGATACTCATCGACACGACGCTGATCTTCCGGATTCAGGCGGCTGGTCATGGTGGGGCCTCGTCAGGTAGACGTTTGGGACTGCGTAAACGCTACAGCGTTCACGCAAGCGCTTGAAACAAATGATAAGGCTTTCTATCTCTGGCGCCGAGTGTACGCCATCGCAAACACTCGCTGCAGTGGATCAAAGACTGATGCCCACGTCGAACACAATGCTGCGGCCCAGGTTGCCGCGCAGGAAGTCCGGCGCATCGGGGTGGGCGAACAGCACCCGGGCAAATGTCGGCCCGACCAGTGACAGCGAGCGCCAGCCCTGGCGCAGATATTCGGTGGGCGGCGGGAAATGGGTATTGAGGTCGAGCACTTCGCGCTTGAGGCTGGCGAAGGCAATGATATCCAGCTCGTTCAGCTCCAGCCCGCGTTCCCGGTAGTTGTGCGCCTTCTTGCGCAAGGTCGGCGCCAGCCGCCCCAGCAGCTCGGTGGCACTGATGCGCCGCGGGCGCGCTTCGCGGCGCACCAGTTGCGCCAGGGAAAACGCACTGCGCCGGCGCTGCAGTTCTTCGCGCCATTCATCGTTGAGCCGGCGGCCCTCGTCGAGCACGAAAAACACCTCGAACGCCGCGTCGCGGAACAGCACGTCTGGCGGTTCTTGCCCGGCCGGGGTGAAGTCCTCGCTGCGATAGGGGATGTTCAGCCCCTGCAACAGGCGTTGGCACACCCAACGCTCCCGCTCCCACTTGCGGGCGTTGGAGAGAAAGGCATTGGCTTGTTCCGCCTGGATGGTAAGCAGGCGCAGGTAGTCTGAGTCATCCATGCAGACAAGCTTAGCTGTTAATCGATGACGATAAGATGCTGTTTGTGCGCAGAAATCAGCCCAGTATTGGCCATTGCTGTACCACCCCAAGCAGGTGCACCAGGCCAAACCCCAGGCAGATCAGCGAACTGACCACGATGAAACGCCGCGAGCGCCCGGTACCCGCCAGCAATATCGGCCCCAGCAGGCCGCGCGCCAGGTACACCAAGGTGATCAGGCAGATGGCCGGCAGCAGCAAGGGCAACCGCCCGATGGCCCCGGCAGCTGACAGCGCATACCCCGACCAGGCCAGCAGCACGCAGGCGATGGCTGCGGTGATCAGCCCTGGGTACCAGCGGCCCTTTTCGGCGGCCACGGCCATGCGCTCGCCGGCCCCGAACAAACGGTACCAGCGCGGCCCGACGGCGATGATGACCAGGTGAAGTACGCCGATGATGGCGTTGAGCGCTGCTGCCAGCAGCAGGGCGAGGTTGATTCCTTCCGGCATGAGCAATGCTTCCTGCATCGAGTGAGGGTGCCAGCCTAGCGCAACCGAATGAAACGGAGAATGGGTGTAGACTCGGATTTATCCACATGGCTGCAAGGGGCATTCGTCAAGTGATCAGCGCGCAGGTGTTGTCGGGCACCACCCTTACGCTTGGCTGGCTGGGATATGTGCCGTTGCTGATCTGGGCGGTCAGCCAGGTGCGCTGGGTTGAGCTGTTCACCGACCGGCGCCGCCAGCATCTGCTGTTTGGCACGGTGTTCTGCCTGTTTGCCTTGTGGTTGGTGCGGCGCGATTTCGATACCGGTGTGTCGTACCACTTCATAGGCATGACGGCGGTCACGCTGTTGCTGGACTGGCCACTGGCGGTGCTTGGCGGGTTCATGGCCCAGCTCGGTTTGCTGGTGCTGGGGCGTCAGGACCTGGCGGCGCTGGGGGTGAATGGCTTGTTGCTGGTTGGCCTTCCGGTGCTGATCGCCGAGGCGTGCGCGATAGGGGTCGAGCGCGCCCAGCCGCGGAACCTGTTTGTGTATATCTTCTGTTCAGGGTTCTTCCCGGCGGCATTGACCGTGCTGGCCTGCCTGTCGGCTGCGTTGGGGCTGTTGTGGCTGGACGGGCGCTTCGCCATGCCGGAGTGGCTCAGCGATTTTATCGGCTACCTGTGGCTGATGATGTTCCCCGAAGCGTTCATCAACGGCACGGTGATCAGTGCGCTGGTGGTGTTTTGCCCGGAGTGGCTGGAAACCTTCAACCGCACGCGGTATCTGCAGGCGCCCTGGAAGGAGGATGAGCGGTGATTTTGTGGCGGCTGTACTGGCCCTTTCGCGGGTAAACCCGCCCCCACAGGTAATGCACCAGCCTTGAAAGCCGTGAGGTCTCTGTAGGAGCGGGTTCACCCGCGAAAGGGCCCTGAAGGACACCTTGCTATCGGATCAATGCCGCGGCTCCAAATCCCCCGAGTACAGCTCATCCTCGGACTCTTCCGCCCCCGGAATCTTGTGCTCCTCCGCCGCCCAAGCCCCCAGGTCGATCAGCTTGCAACGGTCCGAACAGAATGGCCGGAACGGGCTTTTCTCGTTCCATTCCACAGGTGCGCCACAGGTCGGGCAATCGACGGTCAATGGCTGGCTCATGGCTGGCCTCCTCGTAAAGTCAGGTAAAAGTGGTGCAGGCGGTCAATCTGCTGATGCAGCGCGGCCAGGTCGCCGTCATTGACCACCACATCATCGGCATGGCGCAGGCGCTCCTCGCGGGCCAGCTGGGCCTTGAGAATGGCCTGCACCTGCTCGGCACTGGTGTTGTCACGCGCCAGGGTACGCGCCACCTGCAGTTCCTGCGGCGCATCGATCACCAGCACCCGTTGGGTTTTCTGGTGCTGGCCCGACTCGATCAGCAGCGGCGAAACATACACCGCATACGGCGACTCCGCCTTGGCCAGGTAGCTGAAAATCTCCTGCCCGATCAGCGGGTGCAGCAATTGCTCCAGCCATTTGCGCTGTGCCGGGTCGGCGAATATCAGCTGGCGCAGTGCCGAACGATCGAGTTGGCCGTCCGCCTGCAGTACGCCGGCGCCGAAGCGCTCGACGATGCTGGCCAGGGCCGGGCGGCCAGGCTCGACCACCCAGCGCGCCGCCTGGTCGGCATCGACCAGGTGCACGCCAAGCTCGACGAAACGCTCGGCAGCGGCGCTCTTGCCGCTACCAATGCCGCCGGTCAGGCCGAGAATCCAGGGGGTAAAGGCCGCAGTGGTCATCAGAATCCAAGCAGGTTTGTGTATGAGGCGTATATTTCATCACCCCAGAGCACGGCAATCCACCCCGCAATCGCCAGATAGGGGCCGAACGGGATCGCCGTCCCCATGGCATGGCGGCGCAGACGCAGCAGGCACAGCCCAGCCAGCGCCCCGACCACCGATGACAGCAGCAGGGTCAACGGCAACACCTGCCAGCCACCCCAGGCCCCGATCAGCGCCATCAGTTTGAAGTCGCCATAGCCCATGCCCTCCTTGCCGGTAACCAGC
Organism: Pseudomonas sp. PNPG3; assembly: GCF_023093815.1. Classification (NCBI taxonomy): domain Bacteria; kingdom Pseudomonadati; phylum Pseudomonadota; class Gammaproteobacteria; order Pseudomonadales; family Pseudomonadaceae; genus Pseudomonas; species Pseudomonas sp. PNPG3. Next base: position 37,079 of record NZ_JALLKV010000034.1, on the reverse strand, counting down.
TTGAACACCCAGTACACCGTCCAAAGGCTGAGGTACCCGGCCACCGCGCCCCACAACGCACTGGTCAGCGGGACGTAGAGGCCAAAGGCGTTGACGATCAGCCCCAGCCACAGCATCGGCAGCACCAGCGCATCCGGCAGCAACTGGTGCTCGGCATCGATCAGGCTCAGGGCCAGCAGGCACCAGGTCAGCGGCAGCGCCAGCAAGGCCTCGGGCGAAGCACCAAAGCGCCAGGCCACCACCAGCGACAGCAGCGCGCTGGCTAACTCCACCAATGGGTAGCGCGGGCTGATGCGGGTTTTGCAGGCTGAACAACGCCCACGCAAGGCCAGGTAGCTGATGACCGGAATGTTCTCCCATGCGCGAATCCGATGCGCACAATGCGGGCAGCGCGAGGCGGGTAGCCACAGGTCGAAACGCTCGTGCGGCGTGATCGGCAACTCCAGCATTTCCTGCGCCTCACGCTGCCATTGCCGCTCCAGCATGATCGGCAGGCGATACACCAGCACGTTGAGAAAACTGCCCACCAGCAGGCCGAGCACCGTGGCCAGGGTGAGAAAGTACGCCGGCTGCTCAGCCAGCAAAGTCCATAAAGTCATTTCAGATCAAGCTACCCAACTGGAAGATCGGCAGGTACATCGCCACCACCAGGCCGCCCACCAGCAGGCCCAGGACCAGCACGATGGCTGGCTCCAGCAGGCTGGTCAACTGCTCCAGCGCCTGGCTGACCTGTTCCTCGTAATGGCTGGCGGCTTTTTCCAGCATCTGGTCCAGCGTGCCGCTGGATTCCCCGATGGCCGTCAGTTGCACCAGCAGCGGCGGAAACAGCGGCTCAGCGGCCATCGCCTGGTGCAGCCCCTGCCCATTGGCCATGCCCTGGCGCAGCCGCAACACCGCCTGTTCATGCAGGTCGCCGCCACTGACCCTGGCCACCGTGCCCAGCGCATCCAGCAACGGCACCCCGGCGGCGTAGGACGTTGCCAGGCTACGCGCAAACCGCGCAAGCGCCGCCTGCCCCAGCAGCGTGCCGAACACCGGCAAGCCCAGCACCCGGCGAGATATCCACAGGCGCGCTGGCGCGTGCTGCCGGTAGAGCTGGCGCATGGCAAAACCCAGCACTACGCCCATCACCAGCAACAACGGCGCAAACCGGCTCAGCCCTGTGGACAAGTCGATCACCCATTGGGTAAATGCCGGCAACGCCACGCCCATGCCAGAGAACATGCCCTCGAATTTCGGAATCACCTCCAGCAACAGGATCGCCGACACCCCCAGCCCCGTCAGCAACAGCAGCAACGGGTAGATCATCGCCTTGCGCACCTTCTTGTGCAGCACCCGACGTTGCTCCAGCATGCCCGCCAACTGTTCCAGCTGCCGGTCGAGCGTGCCGGACTGCTCGCCCACCCGCACCAGGTTGCAATACAACGCATCGAACCAGCCCGGGTGGCGCTGCAACGCATCCGCCAGCCCCAGGCCCGAGGCCACATCCTGTTTCAATCTATCCAACAATGCCGCCTGCGCCGCATCACAGCCACTGCGCCCCATCACCTCGAACGCCTGCAGCAGCGGCACCCCGGCCTTGAGCAAGGTCGCCAACTGCCGGCTGAACCCCGCCGGGTCGGCCTTTGCCCGCCGTTTCGGCAAACTGAACGTTAGCCCACCGGCAGGCCGCAAGCTGGCCACCTTGATGCCCTGGCGGATAAGCCCGGCACGCACATAGGCCGGGCTGCGCCCGGACGTTTGCCCGCTGACCGGCGCGCCGTTAGCGTCGGTGCCGTGCCAGGTGTAGAGGAGTGTGGATTGGGTCATGCAAGGTCCTTTTTCTGCCCGTGCGACAAGCCTGGAAACAGCTTGCCGCGCCCATGCAAGGGCGTGCGTCCGAGATGCTCACTAGAGTAGTTCAGCGAAGACGACGCCCAAGCGGGCAGGGGTGACAAAAGGTGTCTGTTCAGGCCTACTGCGCCGCTGCCAGCCGGGGTCGAGCCTGACCTCAACGAGTACGTGTATCAAAAAGGAAAACGTTCATGAAAGGGCAACGCGGTATCACCCTGATCGAACTGATGATCGTCGTCGCGATCATCGGCATTCTGGCGACCATCGCCTTACCGATGTACACCAACCACCAGTCACGCTCCAAGGCCGCGGCCGGGTTGCTGGAGATCAGCGCGCTGAAGACCGCGATGGACCTGCGGTTGAATGATGGGAAGGATGTGCCGGATGTGGCCGCGTTGGGTGGCCAGCCGGCGACGGCGCACTGTGCGATCACGGCTAGCGGCAAGGCGGCGGATGGCACTGGGAGCATCGTTTGCACGCTGGTGGATGCGCCGGCCAATGCGCTGGGCAAGGCATTGACCCTGACGCGTTCGGCTAGCGGGTGGGCGTGTACGACCGACATCGAGGAAGACCTGGCGCCGAAGGGGTGCAAGGCGCCTTGAGGGTGGGGCAATAAACTAGCGGAAACAGGGGTTTGCGTAACGGGTGCGAGCAGTGGTACGTTGCGCTACACGCCGGTGTAGCTCAGTCGGTAGAGCAGCGCACTCGTAACGCGAAGGTCGCAGGTTCGATTCCTGTCTCCGCAGCCGAAGCACGAATTCATGATACGGATACTTCAGTTTGGGAGTGCGTTGCCGGGTTTGATTTCCGAGCAGCTTTGATGAACATCGCCGTCCCACCTTGCCGCATATCGATCTCGAACAGCTCTGAGGTTCGGATGAGATCGCTAAGCGTCCGATGCCCGTAGTTCACGGCTGAAAACGAGCTGTTGTTGCGGATAAAATTACCGACCTGGCTGAGGCGCGACCAACCTGTGTCATCGGCGGTCTTCTCAGCAGCCGTTCTCAGCAAGCGCACTAGCGCCGTGTCACTGCGTAGCTCGTTTCGGGTGCGTTTACTGCTTTTCGACGTTTCGCCTTCAGCTGCTTTCTCCTGATCATCACCAAGCAGGTTCTCTGTGTAGATAAACTGCGAGCAGGCATCTACAAAAGGCTTCGGTGTCTTTTTCTCCCCAAAGCCGTAAACCGGCAAGCCGCTTTCCAGCAGCCGAAGCACCAACGGGGTGAAGTCGCTGTCGCTTGTCATGAGTGCAAAGGCATCGACGTTTTTGCTGTACAGCAAGTCCATCGCATCAATGATCATCGCTGAGTCAGTGGCATTCTTGCCCTTGGTGAAAGCGAATTGCTGCATGGGGCGGATGGCGAATGTGTGGATCTTCTCGACCCAGCCAGCGAGTAGAGGAGAACTCCAATTCCCGTGTGCATGCCTGATGTTGACCATGCCGTACTTGGCCAGCTCATCGAGTACGCCTCCGATGGAAGCATGGCTCACATTGTCGCAGTCAATCAGCAGTGCTATCCGTTTCGACTCCACGGTGTACCCCAGTCAATCCCTGTGTCACCAAACTCTAGCTCAACTGCCCTGGCAGCACTTTCAATGTTCATATCGTGCACCTCATCTCACCTTGGCGATTTCAGCTGAGCCTATGTCGCTGCATTCGAAGTTTGAATGGATTTTTATGCAGATGATCGGATATGGACCTAATCGCTACATTCAACGCTGTTCGCACATAATTCAGAGACGTTTCCTACAACTTCGACACTTGCATGGTTGAGATACATGAGGCTAAATTTCCTCCGTCGCGGAAAATTCCGTGACCGGGCGTAGGAACCCGTTGGTAAACTTGGCGCACGCACTAGGCGCCCCTGCACCACAGCTGGCGCTTTTTTTGTGCCTGCCGTGCTGTGTCATGGCGGCTGTGTGTGGGCAGGCTTCGGCCTGGCCGGGTTTCCAAGTTTCCCGGTATTCCTACCCCATGCACAGCTGCCACCCAATCCCGTAGGAAGGATCGTGGCAGCTCCAACTAAAACTTGGAGTGTCATGCATGCTTATCTCAAGTCCGTCCAGGATCCTCGCATTCGTTCCCCACCGTCGTTCCTCCACGGCCCTCAACGATCTCACCTCCAGTCAATCTCGCTCCGTCTCTGCAACAAGGGAGTCACGCCATGACTGATCAAGAACGCCTATCCACCATCCAAAGCTACGCCTGGACCCTCGAACTGCTAGGCGAAGCCTTGGTCCAGCACGACGAAATGCTGGAGTGCGAACACAACCCCCACCTGAGTTTTCGCAACACTGCCGGTATCCATCAGGCGATCCGGATCATCAGCCGTTTGGCCAGTGAGCAGTGTGGGAAGGTGATGGAGCGAAACGGCCAGGACCCTGTTGGTTAGGCAGGATCGTTGGTGAGCGGCGGGCCAGATATCACCATTGCGGCTGGCCCTCTGCTCGAGGCCGCCTGGTGGTTTATTCCTGTCGGGTACGGTTATGGGGCTGCTGCGCAGCCCATCGCAGGCAAGCCAGCTCCTACAGGGGCCGCGCAAATCCCTGGATATGTGCTCTACCTGTGGCAGTGGGGTAGGCTTCGGGGTAGACGGCACGAGCTTCGCTCGTGTCACGACTCTACGGCATAGAATGTACGTCACCCGCGCTTCCCGTCACAGAGAAAACGCCTCAAACGCAGGTGAACGCGCCGTCACTGGCCTGGAACTGTCTAGCCACTCACTACGATGGGGTCATCCCCCGACGACACAAGTCCCACCTCAGTAGGGATTTGCAAATACTCATAGATTGCTCGGACTTTGCCCACAAACGCAGTATCCGCGCTGAGCAGCAGTTGAGCATGTGAGGCAATCGCTGCATGGGCGGCGTCGCTGATTGCGGCGATGTGGCGGTGCTCACGGTCAAGACGGTTGTCCGGCTTGTAGCCGATGACATTGAGCACGTTGTAAATGCCAGTCACCTTTTCATGCTGATGCATTTCACGACCGTAGACCGGGTTCACGGAGATACCTAGGAAGTCCTCAATGCTGTCGCCCATGCCCTTGTAGCCCTCCAAGTCTTGGTACATAGCCCAAATCTTCTGGATTACGTTCGGCGCCTCAATATTATTGAGTTGCTTAGGGCCAGCGCCGACCGCCTCTCGGTATCGGCTGATGGCGGACACCTCGTTTGCCTCGTCGATGTGCTTGGCCATTTCCTGGGCTGACAGGACCGACACTGCATTGTACTGCTCTTGCAGAGTTTCGATTTGCTTGTCGATCGCAGCAGCAACCTCAGGGTGACTGTCGGCGAGCTCGTCCATCTGAGCCGAAAGGTGATCCATCAGGCGCTGGAAAGCGTCGACTTGCTCGCTCGAGATGTCCTCGAAGCTACTGTCCTTTCGCCCGCCATACATCTTGAGCGTGCTTTGATTCGCCGACGCGAGCAACGCGTCGTAGACGGGTTCGATTGTCAGGTAGTTGTCATATGCCTGGCGGGGCGACAAGGTGCAGATCAGGACGCGCCCTGTCAGATTGAACGAAGCGTCTAGATCGTACTTAAAATGCATTGCGCTCAGATCGCAGAGCACCTGCAAGAACTTTTCAGGCTGCCCGCTGCGCTTGATTTCACGCAAGGTGTCATCGGAGTAAACCACCTGAAAACCACTGACGAGCCGCCTAAAGAAATCGGGATCCCTCTCCTTAAGCGCCATTGTGAGGACATTTTGATCCAGATAAACGGTCGCTCGACCGTCATATAACGGCTTAGGCACATGCTCCATCATTTCTCTGCAACCCCATTCCAGTTCATCTAATCGCCACGCGTGCATGCCAGATCCTACAGGGACCGTGGTAATACCGGGATATGTGCTCTACCTGTGGCAAACGGCACGGGCCTCGTTCGTTTTCGCTTTGTGAGCCTCGATCACATATGGCAGCCAATCTGTGGGTAGCCATCTTCCTACGAAACGTACTGTCCTTTCGTACTCTTGGAAACTTGCGAAAAGAGCCACTCGGGAATAAAGTCCCCCCGTCGCCGAAGCATCGGTGATGCGACCTTGGCCGGTCGGAATCGAAAGGCGCATCAGCGCCCAGTCTTCATCGCAGGCGCTTTTTTTGTGTCCGCGATGTCGCGTTATGGCGGTGGTGCGCGGGACACCTTCGGGTGTGCCGGGCTCCTTTCGTCCCGGTCGGCCAACCCGCGTACTGCTGCCACCTTAACTTGCTTGGCCGCGAGCGGTGGCAGTTCCATCACGAAAGGAACTCATGCATGACCACCGAAAATCCGCTAAAGATCCTCGTATCCGTTCTCCACCGTCGTACCTCGGCGGCCTTCGACGATCTCACCTCCAGTCAATCTCGCTCTGTCTCTGCAACAAGGGAGGCACGTCATGACTGACCAAGAACGCCTATCCACCATCCAAAGCTACGCCTGGACCCTCGAACTGCTAGGCGAAGCCTTGGTCCAGCACGACGAAATGCTGGAGTGCGAACACAACCCCCACCTGAGTTTTCGCAACACTGCCGGTATCCATCAGGCGATCCGGATCATCAGCCGTTTGGCCAGTGAGCAGTGTGGGAAGGTGATGGAGCGAAACGGGCAGGACCCTGTTAGTTAGGCAGGATCATTGATGAGCGGCGGGCCGGATATCACGCTTGCGGCTGGCCCTCTGCTAATGGCCTCCTGGTGGTTAATTCCTGTCGGGTAGGGTTATGGGGCTGCTGCGCAGCCCTTCGCAGGCAAGCCAGCTCCTACAGGGACCGCGCTAGTCCCTCCAGCACGACGAAATGCTGGAATGCGAACATAACCCCCACCTGAGTTTTCGCAACACTGACGGTATCCATCAGGCGATCCGGATCATCAGCCGTTTGGCCAGTGAGCAGTGTGGGAAGGTGATGGAACGAAGCGGCCAGGACCCTGTTAGTTAGGCAGGATCATTGATGAGTGGTGGGCCAGATATCACCCTTGCGGCTGGCCCTCTGCTCAAGGTCGGTTGGTGGTTTATTCCTGTCGCGGTAGGGTTATGGGGCTGCTGCGCAGCCCATCGCAGGCAAGCCAGCTCCTACATGGACCGCGCAGTTCCTAGATACCGACAGCGCAACATCAATCGAGCGCACTGAACGAGACTCGCCGCTTCATACATGAAGCAACCCCAGCGCCCCGATCAACGCGGGAGGCATTACCAGTACTCCCAGACGCAGAAAATTCAAGGCCCCCACGTGTTCGCCTTCACGGCGAACGGCAACCAGCCAGAGCAAAGTGGCCAGGGAGCCGGTAATCGACAGGTTCGGCCCGAGGTCGACGCCAATCAGCAGCGCCGCAGTGGTTTTCGCGGGTAAATCGACAATATGGCCAACGGAGCCCGCGATCAGGCCGGTCGGTAGATTGTTCATCAGGTTGCCGGCGATAGCCGCGACCACGCCGGCGCCCCAGCTCGCCTGGGTCTCGGAGCTGCGCGCCAGCGCGGCCAAGCCATGGGCCAGGTGCTCGATCACACCCGTCTGTGCCACCGCTTCCACCAGCACGAACAGGCCCGCGACCAACGGCAGTACGCCCCATGCCACACCTTTGAGCACCGGCATCGGGTTGCGCCGTTGGCGCAGGTGGATCAGCCCGGCCGTGGCGATGCCGGCGCAGAAGGTGGGTAAGCCGAGCTGCCGGTCCAGGGCGGAGGTCAGCAGCAACAGGGCGCCTGTCAGCACGATACCCAGCGCGCACAAGCGTGCACCGCTGGACAGCGGTTGCATGTCGATAGTCGTTGCCAGGGGCTGGCGTATCTGTTTGCGTTGGGCCAGCCGCAGCACCAGGTAGGTCAGGCCGATGGCCGCAAGCGAGGGCAAGGTGAACTGCCGCAGCCAATCCAGCAACGGCGGCATCTGGCTGCCGAACACTACCAGGTTGGCCGGGTTGGAAATGGGCAGCACAAAGCTGGCGGCATTGGCGATGAAGGCACAGATGAACAGATAGGGCAGCGGCTCGGCCTTGGCCGCCCTGCATGCGGCGTACACCGCTGGGGTAAGCACCACCGCCGTGGCATCGTTGGAGAGGAACACCGTTACCAGTACCCCCACCAGGAATACCAGGTCGAACAGGCGCTGGCCGGAGCCCCGGGCATGCTGCACGGCGTACATGGCCAGCCAGTCGAACAACCCTTCCTGGCGTGCCAGTTCGGCCAGCACCATCATACCGATCAAAAACAGGTAAACATCGCCACCCTCGGCGACAGCGCCGAGGGTCGTGGGTAGTGGCACCAGGCCAAACGCGGTCAGCAATACAGCGGCGCCGACTGCCCAGACATATTCCGGCACCCGCCAGGGGCGCAGGATTACCCCACCGGTCGCAACGGCGGCGACGGCCCAGATGAGCGAGGATGGATCAAATACAGGCATGCAGTTTACTCAGGTGAATGAATGAGTTGGCGCGGCTTGGCCGGGTGCCAGCCTTTGGTGGATGGCGTGCAGCACGCTATATCGTGTCAACGTTATTTGGCCGAGCTGGCAATTGCCGGCTTGGGTGTCCCTTCCTAAGGCCTGTCTGATAGGTGAGTAGCCCGATTGCAGCCACGATACCCAGAACGACAAAGGCTGTGCCATAGCCGAAATGTTGCGCGATCCAGCCGGCGAGTGCGTGGCTCATGGCCGCGCCTATTCCCTGTATCGTCATCACTGCACCCAGCCCTGCATTGATGTGCCCAGTGCCGCGCAGGATGGAAGCGACAAGCCCAGGCAAGGCGACACCCAGCAGGCCTGCCCCGATTCCATCAAGGGCCTGTACCGGAATCAGGGCCCACGGGGACTCCCAGCAACCGGCGATCAGCCCGCGCAAGGGCAAGGCCAGGAGGGCGGCAAGGATCAGTGCCCGATACCCGTGCCGAGAGGCATGCCGCCCGGCCCAAAGCGCCACGGGAATCATGACCAGTTGCGCCACGATGACGGTGGATGCCGTGAACACGCTGGGGTCGGCCAGCCCACGCGTGACAACCGACTGTGCCAGCAAGGGCAGCATCGCGGCATTGCCAAGGTGGAACAGCAGCATGGTGATCGCGAGCAGGCCCAGTTCGCGCGAGTGCGTCAAAACCCGCACCATGGAAGGCGAGGGGCTGTTGCCTTGCGCAGGCTGGTTGCCAGTCAGGTCACCACCGCGGGCACGCTCATGATCGATGTCATGTGGATTGATCTTGCGCAAGCAGGCAAGAGCCCCGCACGCCATCAGGGCCATCAGGACGAATACGGCTGACAGCCCCCAGCGGTAGCCTGCCAGCCCGGCCAAGGCAGCCGCCACCACGTTGCCGGCATGGTTCCAGGCCTCGTTGTTGCCGAGCTGCCGAGACAAGTCTTTCTGATCAACGATGCCCAAGGTGACGCCCATGATGCCGGCGCCCATCAACGCACCCACAACACCCGTCACCACTTGAGAGGCGACGGCGACGCCGAACGTTGGCGCCGTCCATAGCGCTGCCGTGGCGAGAATGAGTGCAATGGCGCCGCTTGCCAGAAGCAGTCGCTTGTGGCGCGAGGCGTCGATCCATGCGCCCATCGGCGTGGTCGCCAACATGCCTGCGATGCCGCCGGCGGCCATCACGTAGCCGATGTCATCGGCTCGCCAGCCGTGGCTGGCCAGAAACACACCGAGGAAGGGGCCCAGGCCGTCACGGACATCGGCCAGGAAGAAGTTGAGGCCGGACAGCCAGCGCCGTGAGCTGGCATGCGCCGGAGTTATGGAAGGTGTTGCCGGGTGCATAGCGGCATTCCCTTATGGCGCGCGGTCATAGAGCGGTTGCAGGGTGGATAACGTGGTGCCCATGCTGACCGCTTCCAAAGCGGTGCCAAACGCATTGCGCGTGCCCAGCCCGGATGCCGCGAACGGTGCGCCCGTCTGCACGGAAATACGCAGGCTCTCTGACGGGAAACGTACGATGCTGCCATCGCTCAGGATGACGCCGTTGGCCTCGCCCCGTGGGCCAGTGAGCACGGCCTCCACCTGGCCTTCCACCTGTTGGGGCTGCAGGCGCTGGGCGCGCAGGTGTGGCGGCAGGGCTCGGCCTTCGCCGACCGGTGGCGGCTGGTCGTACACAGTGCGCCCGCTGTCGGCGTGGATGATGGCGTCGGCTTTGACCGTGCCTCGCGTTTCCGCCCGCCCGATGATGCGGACGGCGTCCCCCACTTTGACCGTGGCTGTGAGCGCATCGGCCATGTGCGGTGGAAACTTTGCAATGGTCCCGTCGCTCAGGCGCAGCCCGTCGACCTCACCATAGGGATTGATGAGCATCCGTTGCACCTGGCCTTCCACCACGTACTGGCTCACCAGGCCAGGTGTTTCCACACCCTGATGCGGTGTTGGAGGCAGATGGGCGGCGGCGGGCGGCATGGCATGCGCGCTGAGGCTACCCAGGCCAATTGCCAGTGCAAGAGATGTGGCGATGAAATACCTGGACATTGGAGAAGCTCTTTTGGGTTGGGAACACCCAACCTGTAGCGCAAGCACCATGCCAGATAAAAATATTAATTAAATCAAACAGTTATGATTGATGGGAGTGATGCGCCGTCCGATTCCGTGACGCTAAGGTGTCACGGAATCGGACACCCCCTTTGCGGGCGAAGGGGTTAGTCCAGATCGAACTCGGCCAGCTTGCGGTAGAGCTGCTGGCGGGACAGACCGAGGCGCCGCGCCGCCTCTGCGCGGTTGCCCGCCGTCGCAGCCAGGGCGCGTACGATCATTTCGCGCTCCAGCTGGGCAACGGCCTGTGCCATTGGGCCTTCCCAGTCAATGTCCAGGCCCGGGGTGGGCGCCGCCGCCGTCTGCAACCCGATGTGTTCGGCCTCGATGACCGGGCCGTGGCTGAGAATGGCCGCGCGCTCCATAGCATTGCGCAGTTCGCGCACGTTGCCCGGCCAGGAATGGGCCAGCAGCAGCCGGGCTGCCGCCGCGCTCAACCGCTTGGGCGAGTCGCCGCCCAGCAGGCGTAGAAAGTGTTCGGCCAGCAGCAGCACGTCGCCCAGGCGCTCACGCAGCGGCGGTAGCCACAGGGGTACTACCTGCAGGCGGTACCACAGGTCTTCCCGGAAGCGCCCTTCCTTGACTGCGCTGGGCAGGTCTCGGTGGGTGGCCACGATGATGCGCACGTTCACCGGCTGGGCACGATTGGCGCCCACTGGGGTGATTTCGCGTTCCTGCAGCACCCGCAGAATCTTCGCCTGCGTGGACAACGGCATATCGCCTATTTCGTCGAGGAACAGGGTGCCGCCATCGGCCTCGCGAAAGCGCCCGGTGCGTTCAGTGATGGCACCGGTGAACGCGCCTTTGACATGACCGAACAGCTCGCTTTCCATCAGTTCGGCCGGGATCGCCGCGCAGTTGACGGCGACGAAGGGGCCGGTGGCTCGCCCGCTGTTGCGATGCAAGGCACGCGCGACCAGTTCCTTGCCTGTGCCCGTCTCGCCCAGGATCAACGCAGTGGCATCGGAGTTCGCGGCCAGCCCGATACGCTTGAAGACCTGGCGCATGGCCTCGCTGCTGCTGACCAGTTCGGTGCCATCCACGGGCTCTTTTGCGGCAGGTGATGCCCCGGCCGCCTGGGGGTTGTCTGGGGTGTTGGCTGCCCGTCGCAGGGCCCGTTCGAGCGTTTCGATCAGGGCGGCCCTGGTCACGGGCTTGGTCAGGTGGTCGAACGCGCCCAGGCTCATCGCCTCGATGGTGTTGCCGCCACTCGCATAGGCGGTGAGCATGATGCAAGGCACCGGCGAGATGCGCGCCGCGCGGCGCAGGAACACCAGGCCATCCTCGCCCGGCAGCCGCAGATCAACGATGGCCGCATCCACGTCCTCGGTGCGCAGCCTGTGCAGGCCTGCATCGGTGGTTTCAGCCTGCAGCACCGTATACCCCAGGTCTTGCAGCATTTCTGCAAGGCTGTCGCGGAATGCGGCGTCATCGTCGACGATCAGGATTCGGGCCACGGTAGCTCCATCTCTATGCGCGTTCCTTTGGCCGACTCGGCGAGACCGACCCGCCCGCCGTGACCCTGCACGATCTCGCGCACCAGCGCCAGCCCCAGGCCGGTACCACCAGCGCGGTTGGTGGAGAACGGTTCGAACAGTGTATCGCGCAGGTCATGCGGAATGCCGGAACCATCGTCCGCCACCCACAACAGCAATGTGCCGCGGTGCGTGCGATGTGCACCGAGCTCGATTTCACCGCGTTCTTCCGTGTGCGCCAGCGCATTGAGCAGCAGGTTGTCAAAGACCCGCGCCATTTGTGTCGGGTCGAACAGCGCAACTTGCTTCGCGCTAGCGGTCAGCTCCGGTTCAACGGCCAGTGTTATTCGTACGCCTTTCTTTTGCGCTGCTTCGGCGTGGGCATTACGCCGCTCCTCCAGCCATTCCTGCAGGTCAACTGCCTGGCGCTCGGCGCGGAAAGGTTGGGTCAATGCCAACAGGCTCGACACCAGCGTCTCCAGCCGTGCCGTTTGCGAAAGTACAGCCTCCAGGGCACCAACCACGCGTGCTTCGCGCCGGTCAGCCGGGGCAGCCATCGCGTTTTCCACCTTCATGCGCATCGTGCCCAAAGGGTTGCGGATCTCGTGTGCAAGCCCGGCGGAAACGCGCCCCAGCGTGGCCAGGCGTTCGGACTGGGCCAGTTGCTTTCGCAAATGCGCCGACTGGCGCTGCCAACGTGAAATCATCCAGCCCAGCCATGCCCCGGAGACAACGACCAGCGCCAGCAGCAGGCTTACCGCGAGTATCAAGGTATTGACTGTTTCTGTGGCCAACAGCGGAACGCGCATCAGGGTCCAGGCGATCAGCTGCCGGTCATAGGCCTGAACGGGGCAGGCGGCGAAAGCCACGGCTTCGCGTAAGCCCGGTCGCACATCCGCCACCAGGCCTGCAGAATCCTGCGCACGCTGGGCCGTGGAGGCAATGCGCTGCAACTCAGCGCTCGGCGGGTCGCGTTTGATTCCCGTGCCGTCGTAGGTTGGGAAGGCGTAGGCCACCACACCCGCATCCGCTCGCCAGAAGCCGCCCTCCATGCCCGGCTGATCGCGCAGTGCCAAATCCAGCACTGCCTGTGCGGCAGCGGGGGGCATGAGATCGGGGTGGTCTTGTGCAGGCGGGAGCTGCTGGCGAACCCGTGCCGCACCCGCCTGGAGCGCCTGGCAACTGGTCGAGGTGAGTTGGCGCGCCTGCGCAATCTGGGGGCCGGCGCCTTGGCGGCTGATTATCAGCAGCAGCCATCCCAGCACAAGCGCAACTGCGGCAATGGAAAGCCACAGAATCAGCAGATCACGGCGAACGGAGGGTTGCAGTGACAGGTCAGGTTTCCTTTGATGTGGGGCAGCGCTGGTCAGTCGGTGGGCGTTCTGCTGGCAACCTTGCCAGATGGAAAATCGCCGTGCAAGGACAGGGTCGGTTGAATTAGCAGTGACTCTGTGGGCGCTTGGCGGTGAACCAGTACTTTGTGGCCATTGGCGATGCGCGGCAGGTGAGCTTGTCCTGTACTTTCGAGTTCTAGGCCAGCCTGCACCGGCCTCTTCGCGGCTAAAGCCGCTCCCACATGTACTGCACTGCACTCGAAGGTGGCACGGTCCTTGTGGGAGCGGCTTTAGCCGCGAACACCGGCGCAGCCGGTGCCAGGCAACGCGTTGGATTCTTCGCGGTTAAAGCCGCTCCCACAGGTACTGCACTGCACTCGAAGGTGGCGCGGTCCTTGTGGGAGCGGCTTTAGCCGCGAATACCGGCGCAGCCGGTGCCAGGCAACGCGTTGGATTCTTCGCGGTTAAAGCCGCTCCCACGGGGTACGCGTACCGCTTCCATTTGCCTTTGTGTGGTCTTTTCGCCTCAGCAGGCGATACTTCTCTGTATTGCAGGCGTGTTCCTGGTGGCGCGCGCCGCTGGGAGGTGTCGTGTGAACAAACTGACAATCGTGGGTGCCGGCATGGTCGGCGAGGCGGCGGCGCAGATCATCGCTCGGGAAGAGTTGTGCCGTGAGCTGGTGTTGATGGATGTGCAGGGCGAGATGGCGCAAGGCAAGGCGCTGGATGTGTGGCAGGCGGCAGTCGAGTCGGGTTCCGATACCCGGGTTCACGGCGGGGCCAAGGCTGAAATGCTGGACGGCTCTGAACTGGTGGTCATCACCGCAGGCGTGCCGCGCAAGCCGGGGCAGTCGCGTCAGGATGTACTGAGTATCAACCTGCCAATCCTCGACGGCATCATGGCCGACATCAAGCTGCATGCACCAACTGCGACGGTGCTGGTGGTGTCGAACCCGGTCGATGTGCTCACCTATCGCGCCTGGAGCCTCAGCGGGCTGGGGCGCACCAAGGTGTTCGGCCAGGCGGGGGTGCTGGATACCGCACGCATGAAGTGTTTCATCGCCGAGCAGACCGGGTTCTCTGCCCGGGATATCACGGCGCTGGTCCTGGGCGGGCATGGCGACAGCATGGTGCCGCTGATGCGCTACTGCCAGATCGGTTCGGTGCCGTTGTCGCACTTCCTGTCCAGTGAGCAGATCGAGCAGATCGTCGAGCGCACCCGCAAGGGTGGTGGCGAGATCCTGGGGCTGAAGAAGCTGGGCAGCGCCTGCGATGCGCCGGGCGTGGCGATTGCGCAGATGGTCGATGCGATCGCCAACGGGCGAAACCGCATCTTGCCGGCGGTGGCGATCCTGGAAGGCGAGTACGGGCGCACGGATATTGCCATGGGTGTGCCCTGCGTACTGGCAGAGGAGGGGCTGGCGCGGGTGATCGAGTTGCCGCTGGATGCGCAGGAGCAGGCGATGTTTGACCAATCGGCTGATCAGGTGGCGCGGGATATTGCTGAAATGAAGGCGCTGTAACGCTGTGGGAGTGGCTTTAGCCGCGAAGAATCCAACGCGGTGCATGGCACCGGCTGCGCTGGTGTTCGCGGCTAAAGCCGCTCCCACAGTGTCCCTGCTAATTCAATGAGTTTACGTGCAATTCAATAAGGGGGGGCTGCCAACCCAGCCTGGCCCCTAGCGCTGGTAAGCCTTGCCAAAATGCCGCTCCAGCCGCGCCTGCACCAGCTCGAGCAGGATCGACAGCACCCAGTAAATCACCGCCGCCGTGGTCAGCATCTCTAGGTATCGATAGCTCGACCGCCCGTACGACTGCGCCAGGAACATCACCTCCCATACCCCCATCACCGATATCAGCGATGAATCCTTCAGCATCGAGATGAACTGGTTGGCCGTAGGCGGAATGATCACCCGCATGGCCTGGGGCAGGACGATATGCCAGAAGATCTGCGGCGTGCGCATGCCCAGCGCCAGTGCCGCTTCACGTTGCCCGCGCGCGACGCCGAGGATGCCAGCGCGGAAGATTTCGCTCAGGTAGGCCCCGTAGTTCAGCGACAAGGCGATGATGCCGGCGCTGATGGCGCCCGGTACCAGGCCCAGCTGTGGCAGTCCCAGGTAGATCAGCAGAATCTGGATCAGCAGGGGTGTGCCGCGGAAGAACGAGGTGTAGAAGCTGGCGATACCCACCAGCACCGCGCTGTTCGACAACCGCGCCAGCGCGGCGGCGAAGCCGAACAGCACCGACACCACCATCGAGCACAGGCAAAGGAACAGGGTCAGTGCCGCGCCTTGCAGAAAGCCGTTGGGCCCCAGCTTGAACCCGGCGAGGTTCGGAAACTTCTCCAGGATGATCGAGAACTTCAGATCGAAACTGAGGAAAAACGCAACGAACAGGCCAAACAGCGCCAGCCAGGTCAGCAGCAGCCGGGTGCGAAAACCGAACAGGCCGGCACCCGTGGGCTTGACCACGGGCTTGGGGGAGGAGGGGAAGGTGCTCATTTGCTGATATCGGCGCCAATCCATTTCTGCGACAGCTTGGCCAGGGTGCCGTCAGCCTTCAACTCGGCAAACACCTGGCGCACCTTGGCATCCCACTCGGGGTCGCCTTTCTCGATGGCCACCGAGTTCGGCTCTTCATACAGCGGGGCACCTGCCAGCTTGAAGCGCTTGTCCTGGTCCAGGCGCGGCTGCGCGGTCACCAGGTTGGTGAGGATGGCGTCCAGGCGTACGCCGGCACCCAGGCCAAGGTCCTGGAAGGCGACGTTGTCGGTGTCGTAGGGCGCGATCTGCACGAAATCGAAGGGGTATTCGAGCTTCTTGTCTTCGTCGCCTTCGATCACCAGGTTCTTGTTCAGGTAGCTCTCGTAGCTCGATGCACTGGTCAGGCCTACCTTGCGGCCTTCCAGGTCCTTGGCGCCATGGATGCGCTCATCCTTGGCGTTGACCACGATCACCGCAGGCGATGCGTAGTACTCCACCGGGAAGTCGAACACTTCGGCGCGGGCCTTGCTCGGGGTCATCGAGCAGATGCAGATGTCGTAGCGGCCGCTCCAGCGGCCTGCGGCGATCACGTCCCACGAAGGGGTTTCCAGGCGCAGCTTGACGCCGAGCTTATCCGCCACGGCCTTGGCCACATCCACGTCGAAACCGTCCAGCTGGTTCTGGTCATTGAGGAATGAAAACGGTGGGTAGCTTTCCATCAAAACGTTGACCAGTTCCTTGCGCGATTCAACCCGCTCCAGCGTGGCACCGGCAAAGGCCTGGGAAGCAGTTGCGAGCAGCACAAGGCCCGCACCGAGCACAGTAGAAAATCGCATGGACATACCTGAAATGTTGGCCAATTATAGGAAGCGGTATTTAATAGTTATAAATGTCACCTACATAATGAATTTTATTCATAAGCACCTTTAGAGTAGTTATATGAAACAGCGAGCGATGGTAATTCTCGACGGTGGCATGGGCCGTGAGCTACAGCGCAGTGGGGCGCCGTTTCGTCAGCCCGAGTGGTCGGCGCTGGCGCTGAGCGAGGCGCCGGAAGCGGTGGTTGGTGTGCACGCAGCGTTTATCGCTGCCGGTGCCCAGGTCATTACCAGCAACAGCTATGCGGTGGTGCCGTTCCACATCGGCGAAGAGCGTTTTGCAAAGGAAGGCCGACAACTGGCCAATATCGCAGGCCAGCTGGCGCGGCATGCCGCCGATACCGCAGCACACCCGGTCAAGGTGGCGGGCTCGCTGCCGCCGCTGTTCGGCTCCTATCGCCCGGACCTGTTCCAGCCCGAGCGCGTCGAGGAGGTGCTGGCCCCGTTGCTGCAGGGCCTGGCCCCGCATGTTGACTTGTGGCTGGCCGAAACCCAGAGCTCGGTTGCCGAGGTGCGAGCCATTCACAGCCAATTGCCGGCAGACGGCAGGCCGTTCTGGGTGTCGTTCACCCTGCAGGACGAAGAGGTCGACGAGGTGCCACGCCTGCGCTCCGGCGAGCCAGTGGCCGATGCCATCGAAGCCGTGGTCGGCCTGGGCGCGGCGGCCGTGCTGTTCAACTGCAGCCAGCCCGAGGTCATTGGCGCTGCACTGGATGTAGCGCGCTCGGTAATCGAGCGACACAACGCCGACATCGCCATCGGCGCCTATGCCAACGCCTTCCCGCCACAGCCGAAGGAAGCCACCGCCAACGACGGCCTGGATGAGCTGCGCGAAGACCTTGACCCGCCGGGTTACCTGGCATGGGCCAACGATTGGCGTGAACGGGGTGCCAGCATGATCGGTGGCTGCTGTGGCATTGGCCCGGAGCATATCGCCGAGCTGAAACGCAACCTGGCGTAAAGCCTTGAAGGGGCAGGGCGGCTTCCGCACCCGCTCGGCCCCAGCCATTAAAAAAAACGTTACTCAGACCCGGATTCCATCGTTTTTCAGTCCCCCCGCCATGCCCCTATAGTCCGCTGAAAGCCGATGCCGAATCGGTGTACACAACTCAGCGGTGCGGGAACCGGATATGAACAAGAACGAGAAATTCGAGGGCAATGCAGCGGCCGGTATCGGTACGCGTGTGGTGTGGAGCGGGGAGCAGGTTCAGCATCCGTACAACGCTACCCAGACCCCGATCGTGGTCAGTGCCGCCTACGGCTACAACGACATCGATGCCTGGTACGACGTGGCGCAGGGCAAGCTGCCCGGCTACATCTACAGCCGCATGAGCAACCCGACAGTCGCTACCCTGGAAGCCAAGCTCTGCGAGCTGGAACAGTCCGAGTCGGCGGTGGCATTCAGCAGCGGCATGGCTGCCATCAGTGCCGTGCTGCATACCTTCCTCTCAAGCGGCAAGCGTGTGGTATCGACCCGCGACAGTTACGGCGGTACCAACAAGATCTTCGAAGAGTTCCTGCCGCGCATGGGCGTGCAGGTCTGCCTGTGCGACACCCTCGACACCGAAGCGCTGGAGCGCGAGATCGCCGCGGGTTGCGACCTGCTGTATCTGGAAACCCCTACCAACCCCACGCTCAAGGTACTGGACATCCAGCGCCTGAGCGCTGCCGCCCGGAAGGCTGGCGCCGTGGTGGTGGCCGACAACACCTTCGCCACCCCGCTGAACCAGAACCCGCTGGCCCTGGGCGTGGATGTAGTGGTGCACAGTGCCACCAAGTTCCTGTCCGGGCACGGTGATGTACTGGGCGGGGTGGTGTGCGGTGCCGAGTCGTTGATGGCCCAGGTGCGCCACTACCGCGAGATCAACGGTGCGGCGCTGGACCCGTTTTCCGCCTACCTGATCATCCGCGGTATCAAGACCCTGGCCCTGCGCCTGCGTCAGCAACAGACCAGTGCCCAGGCCCTGGCGCATTACCTGACTACCGAACCGCTGGTCGAAGCGGTCAACTACCCGGGGTTGCCCCAGCACCCGGGCCATGAGATTGCCAAAGCGCAGATGCGTGGCTTCGGCGCCATTGTCAGCTTCGTGCTCAAAGGTGGCATGCCCACCGTAGCGCGGCTGCTGCCGCGCCTGAAGTACGCCCATCGGGCGGGCAACCTGGGCGCGGTAGAAACCATCTACGGCCCGGCGCGTACCACCAGCCATGTGGAAAACACCCTCGAAGAACGGCTGGCCCTGGGCATTTCCGAAGGGCTGGTGCGCATTTCGGTGGGCATCGAGGACACCGAGGACCTGCTGGCAGACCTGGCACAGGCCTGTGCATCGGTGCGCCAGGAGTTGGCCGCAGCAAAGGAATTGCACGGTGACGAAGACGCCTGCCTGGCCGAAGCACAGGCCTGAGGCAGGCGTGTAGCACCCGCTCCTTGCGGTGGGTGCCACTTCATGAAGTCGAACAAAAACAATATGCAAGGCAATTCGCTTCGCTCTGCCAAGACGAGGTCGTTGCAACGTCCTTGCCCGCCAACTTTCATGAGTAAACCACAATGTCCCTGCAGACAACGACAACGAGAAATGCTTCGGCGCATAGCTTCAAGCAGGATATGCAAACCCGCCATATCGTCATGCTGGCGCTGGGCGGTGTCATCGGTACCGGCCTGTTCCTGACGTCGGGCTACACCGTCAACCAGGCGGGCCCGCTGGGGGCGGTCATCGCCTATATCCTCGGCGCGATCATGGTCTACCTGGTGATGATGTGCCTGGGCGAACTGGCGGTACACATGCCGGAAGTCGGCTCGTTCAGCAGTTACGCCACGCGCTACCTCGGGCCGGGAACAGGCTACATGGTGGCCTGGATGTACTGGCTGACCTGGACCGTGGCCATCGGCTCGGAATTCACCGCCGCCGGTATCCTGATGGTGCGCTGGTTCCCCGATACGCCGGTGTGGATATGGAGTGCGCTGTTCGGGTTTGCGGTGTTCATCAGCAATATCATTTCGGTGCGGTCGTTTGCCGAAACCGAATTCTGGTTGTCACTGATCAAGGTGCTGGCGGTGATTGCCTTCCTGGTGGTGGGCGGCGGCGCGATCCTGGGCGTTTTCGAAATTACCCAGGCGCACAGTGTCGGGCTGGGCAACTTCACCCGCGAGGGGCTGTTCCCTACGGGCTTCTGGTCGATTGCCATGACCCTGCTGGCGGTGGCCTTCGCGTTCTCGGGTACCGAGTTGATCGGCATCGCCGCCGGCGAAACCCGCGACCCGGAAAAGAACGTACCCAAGGCCATCCGTACCACGGTCCTGCGCCTGGCACTGTTCTTCGTCGGTACCATCTTCGTGCTGGCAACCTTGTTGCCACGTGAACAGGCAGGGTTGGTTGAAAGCCCGTTCGTGATGGTGTTTGCCATGATCGGTATCCCCTATGCCGCAGACATCATGAACTTCGTCATCATCACTGCGTTGCTGTCGGCAGCCAATTCCGGGCTCTATGCTGCGGCGCGCATGCTGTGGACCCTCAGCGACCAAGGCAACATGCCCCGCCGGTACGCGGCGCTGTCGCGTCGTGGCACGCCGTTCAATGCCATCGTCCTGAGCATGGCCGGTGGCATGGCATCGCTGCTGAGCAGTGTGTTTGCCCCCGACACCATCTACCTGGCGCTTGTGTCCATTTCCGGGTTGGCGGTGGTGGTGGTGTGGATCAGCATCGCGGCCAGCCAGATGGCGTTCCGTCGCCATTACATCGCCAATGGCGGCAAGCTCGAAGACCTCAAGTTCCGCGTGCGCGGCTACCCGTTCGTGCCGCTGGCGGCCATCTTCTGCTGCGTGCTGGCCTGCGTCGGCATTGCCTTCGACCCGGCCCAGCGCGTGGCCCTGTACTTTGGTCTTCCATTTATCGCCTGGTGTTACCTGGCCTACTGGCTGACCCGCAAGTACCGCGACCGTCGCCCGCTGCAACCGGAAGCCTTGGCAACAGGTTCCGAGGCCGCCAGAGCAGGGTGATACTAGGGCACCGGAACGTTGCCACGAGAAACCGCCGATGACCCAGAAAACCCTGCCCCCCTTGAACTGGCTCAGAGCCTTCGAAGTGTCGGCGCGTTACCTGAACTTCACCCATGCAGCCGAGGAACTGCACCTCACCCAAGGGGCCGTGAGCCAGCAGATCCGCCACCTGGAGAGCCAGTTGGGGGTGGCGCTGTTCAAGCGCCTGCCCCGGGGGCTGGGGTTGACCGAAGAAGGCCAGTCCTACCTGCCGGTGGTGCAGGATGCGATAAGCCGCCTGGCGGTAGGCACCAATGAAATTTTCGGGCAACGCCAGCGTCGGCCCCTGAAAGTGCGCGGCAGCCTGTCGTTCCTGCATTTCTGGCTGGCGCCCCGCCTGGCCGATTTTCGCCGTTCGCACCCACAGGTGGACATCCGCTACATCAGCAACCTGTGGGTCAAGGAACTGGATGCAGAGGATGACCTGGAAATCCGCTGGGGCAGCGGCCAGTGGGCTGGCGTGGAGGCGCAGCGCCTGACCCGCGACCTGCTGGTGCCAGTCTGCTCGCCTGCGCTGATTGCCGGCTCCCCGCTACGCGAGCCGCGCGACCTGGCCCGCGTCCCGTTGCTGCATGTGCTGGGTTACGAGGAGGGGTGGGGTTACTGGCTGGAGCGGGTAGGCGCCGATCAGGTCGATTCTTCCAGCGGCCTGCAGTTCGACACCCTGGTGGCGACCTTGCGCATGGCGGAACTGGGGCTTGGGGTGGCACTGGCGCGCTCGTCGCTGGTCGAGGACTTGCTGCAGGAGGGGCGGCTGGTGGCGCCTTTTGCGCAGCGCATCGAGGCGAGCGAGTCGTTTTACCTGGTACGTGGCCTGGGTGAGGCGTTGTCCACGGATGCCCAAGCCTTCAGCCACTGGTTGGTGGCGATGGCCCACCGTTAATCAAATATTTACCTGGAGCACCGATGCAGTACACATCCACGCGCGGCAACGAGACACGGGTTGATTTCCGCACGGCGCTGCTTTCCGGGCTGGCCGACGATGGCGGGCTGTACGTGCCGACTGCGGTGCCGACGTTCAGCCAGCAGGATATTGCCAGCTGGTCGTGGTTGCCGTTCGACGAACTGGCCTGGCGGGTAATGGCGCCGTTTGTCGGCGACACGCTCGATGAGCCGACCCTGAGGGCGCTGGTAAGCGACAGCTACCGCGGCTTCAAGCACCGTGGCATCGCACCGTTGCAGCAGATTGGCCATAACGAATGGATCCTGCAGCTGTTTCACGGGCCTACCCGTTCCTCCAAGGATTTCGCCGCGCAGTTGCAGGCGCGGCTCATTCGCCATTTCCTGGGGCCCGATTGCGAACGGGTCATGCTGGTCGGTGCCAGCAACGGCGATACGGCGGTGGCCGCTATCGAAGCCTTGCGGCATTGCCCTACGGCACGCTTGCTGGCGCTTTACCCTAGTGCCGGGACACCGGCCGACCGGGCGGCGGTGATGCGCAGTGCTGCTTCCGAAAGCGTGAGCTGCGTGGCCGTGGACGGCAGCTTCGATGACTGCCAGTCACTGGTGTCGACGTTGCTGCGTGCATGGCCGTGCCCCGGGCTGATTCCCGTGAGCTTCAACTCGACCAACTGGGTCGGCGTGCTGGCGCAGATCGTGTTCTATTTCCACGCGGCGCTTCAGCTGGGTGGCGGGATACGGCCGGTGGGCTTCAGCATCCCCACGGCCAGTTTTGCCGAGATCTACGCGGGGTTCATTGCCCAGAAAATGGGCCTGCCAATCAACCAGATCATTGTTTCCACCAACCGCAACGATGCCTTGCACCGGTTCATCCACTGCAATCGCTACAGCCGTGGTTCCACCAGCCAGACCTTGTCGCCGGTCATGGACTTTTCGCTGTTCTCCAACCTGGAACGTTTCGTCTGGGAGCTGTATGACCGCGATGGTGGGGCGACCCGGGCACTGATGGAGCATTTCGAGGATTGTGGCGAGTTGAGCATCGGCAACCGCCAGTGGCTGCACGCGCGCATGCTGTTCGACTCCTACGCCGTGGATGACGCGCTCATTCGCGAAGAAATCGTCACGCTGTTCCAGGAAACCGGCTGCGCAGTAGACCCACACGCTGCCACCGGGGCATTCGCCGGGCGCCTGCACCGGCGCAACATTGGTGCGCCGATCGTCACGCTGGGGCAGTTTGCCCCGGAAAAGTCTGCCGGGTTGCTGGCGGAGCTTGGGGCCTGGCATGGCGAGGTGCCGGCCTGTGGTGTTGGCAGCGCGGGCAGTGGGCCGCTGCTGGCGCCAGAGGACCTGGCGGGGGTTCATGAGATATTGGCCCGGTTGCAGGCAGGACGATGAAGCGCATCCTCGACCCCCTGGACGAGCGAATTCTCGCCGAACTCACCGCCAATGCACGCATTGCCCATGCCGAACTGGGGCTCAAGGTGAACCTGTCGCGTAATGCGGTACGCCAGCGCATCGAGCGCCTGGAGCGTGACGGGGCCATCCAGGGCTATACCCTGCGTATCGGTGAGGGGCGACGACCGACCTCGCTGATCAACGCGGTCATCTTCGTCTACCGCTACGACCGCATGCGCGGAGAGGCTGTGCTCGATGCGTTGCGCCAGATCCCCGAGGTGATCCAGTGTGAAGTGCTCAGCGGCGAATTCGACCTGCTGCTGCGCGTCGAGGCTTCCAGCCCGGAACGGGTGCACCATGTATGGAAGGAGATTGCCGCCATGCCAGGGGTCGAGAACACCGTGACATCGTTCGTCCTGGCCTCGGTGATCTGAGACGCGCGTTTGCCTTTTGGCAACCATTGCTACAACAACGCCGCCCGGGTTTGCGCCCTGGCGGCGTTTTGCATTCCGGCGGCGCTCAGGCGTGCATCGGCTACTGGTCAGATTGGCCAGTAAATACAGCGGATTGCCATATTCAACTGGCATTGCACGGCTCTTACGCTTGTCCCCATCGACCAACCGTCTGGAAAGGACAGCGAACCATGACCGAATACAAAATTGCACTTGTTGGCTTTGGCGGTGTGAACCGTGCCCTGGCCCAACTGATCGCCGAACGCAATGCGCGCTGGCAGCAAGAGCTGGGCTTTGGCCTGAAGATCGTTGGCGTCACCGACCTGTTCCTGGGGTCGGCAATCGACCGCAACGGCCTGGATGCGGCCACGCTGGCTGCTCTGCCTGCTCAGAAGGGGGCGCTGGCGCAGATCCCGCAAGGTTCGGCTGAAGCGTTCAACGAATCGGTGATCAAGCAGTCTGGCGCCGACATCATCGCCGAGGCCACATTCACCAACCCCAAGGACGGTGAACCGGCGGCAACCTTCTGCCGTTGGGCGCTGGAAGCTGGCAAGCACGTGGTCACTACCAACAAGGGGCCGATCGCATTGCATGCTGCGGCGCTGAAGGCCCTGGCCAAGGCCAATGGTGTGTCGTTCGAGTACGAAGGCGCGGTCATGAGTGGTACGCCGGTGCTGCGCATGGCGCGCCAGACGTTGGCCGGCGCAGGCCTGGTGGGGTTCGAGGGCATCCTCAACGGCACCTCCAACTATGTGCTGACGCGTATGGAAGAGGGGCTCGGTTTTGCCGATGCAGTGGCCCAGGCGCAAGCACTTGGCTATGCCGAGGCGGACCCGAGCGCCGATGTGGAGGGGTATGACGTACGCCTGAAAGTGGTGATCCTTGCCAACGAGCTGCTCGGCGCTTGCTTGCAGGTGAGTGATGTGACCTGCAGCGGGATCAGCAGCCTCGATAGCGCTGCTATCCAGCAAGCGCAGGCGGCGGGCCAGCGCTGGAAACTGATCGGCAGTGCCAGCCGTGAAACCGATGGTTCGGTGCGTGCCAGCGTCGAAGCGCGCCTGTTGCCCGGCAACCACCCTCTGGCGGGTATTTCCGGTGCCACCAATGCGGTTGCGTTCAACACCGAATTGCTGGGCGCTGTAACCGTGTCCGGCCCGGGTGCGGGGCGTGTCGAAACGGCATTCGCCCTGTTGTCGGATATCGTCGCCATCCACACTGCTGGCCGCTCGGCCTGAGGAGCAACCTTCATGAGCCTGACTTCCGTGTCCCGGGTAGCCGTCCAGCAACCCGCCTTGATCGATGTCTACAGCCCGTTCGACGGTAACCTGGTCGGCAGCGTCGCCAACCTTGCTGCCGATGCCGTGCCAGGTCTGCTCGTGCGTGCTCGGCAGGGCGTGCACGAAAGTGCTGCGCTGCCTCGGCACCGTCGCGCGAGCATCCTGGAGCAGGCGGCCCGGCTGATAGAGCGCGATGCAGCCGATTTTGCCGGCCTGATTGTCGACGAAGCGGGCAAGACTCTGCGTCAGGCCGAGAAGGAGGTGAAACGCTGCATCAACACGCTCAAGCTGTCTGCCGAGGAAGCGCGGCGCAATGCCGGCGAGGTGGTGCCGTTCGATGCCTACGAAGGCTCCGAATCGCGTCAGGGCTGGTTCACACGCGAGCCGCTGGGGCTGATCCTGGCCATCACGCCGTACAACGACCCGCTCAACCTGGTGGCGCACAAGTTGGGGCCAGCGATTGCCGGGGGCAATGCGGTCATTCTCAAACCCTCGGAGCTGGCCCCGCTTTCTGCCTTGAAGCTGGTGCAGTACCTGGTCGACGCGGGGCTGCCAGAGGCCGTCGTCACCGTGGCCACTGGCGGTGCCGAACTGGGCAAGGCCCTGGTGGCTGTGCGTGAAGTGCGGATGATTTCCTTCACAGGCGGCTTCGCCACGGGCGAACAGATTGCCCGGGGGGCGGGCCTGAAAAAACTGGCCATGGACCTGGGTGGCAACGCCCCGGTGCTGGTACTGAAGGACTGCGACCTCGAGGCCACTGTCGAGTCTTGTGTGTCAGGCGCATTCTGGGCGGCCGGGCAGAACTGCATCGGCACCCAGCGCATCCTGGTGGACGCTTCGATCTATGAGGCGTTCCGCCAGCGCTTCGTTGCCTTGACCCAGGCGATGGTGGTGGGTGATCCTGGCCTGCGCGAAACCGACATGGGGCCGATGATCACCGAAGGCTCGGCCCGGCAGATTGAAGAGCGCGTGAACCAGGCCCTTCAAGGCGGCGCTCGCCTGCTCTGTGGCCACAAGCGCCAGGGGGCGACCTATTCGCCGACAGTGCTGGAGGGTGTTGACCACGCCAGCCGGCTGTGGCGTGAAGAGGTGTTCGCACCGGTGGTGATGCTGGCGCCCTTCGAGGATATCGAGCAGGCCATAGCGCTGGCCAATGCCCCGGAGTACAGCTTGCACGCTGGTGTGTTTACCCGAGACCTGTCCTTGGCGTTGAGCCTGGCACGGCGTATCGAGGCGGGCGGCGTGATGATCAACGACTCGTCCGACTACCGCTTCGATGCCATGCCATTCGGTGGCTCCAAATATGGGAGCCTTGGGCGCGAGGGGGTGCGGTTCGCCTACGAGGACATGACTCAGCCCAAAGTCGTCTGCCTCAACCAGATGGGCTAATAGGAGGAATCTTGATGATCGAACGGTATGGACAAGGCGAACGGATGTCGCTGGCGGTGAGCTACAGGGGCCTGTTCGAAACGGCTGGCGTGGTCGCGGACGACCTGCAGCAGGATGTGCAGGGGCAGTTGCGCCAGGCGTTGAGTACGATCGATGGGCTGATGGCTGAGGCCAACGTCGGCAAGGAACATTTGACCCGGGTTCAGTTATGGATTGCCGACTACAGCCACTTCGACCTGGTCAATGAGGTGTACGACGCCTGGTTGCAGGGTTGTCCGAAACCAGTACGGGCTTGCGTAGGCGCAGACTTGGGAGAGGGTTACCTGGTCGAGGTACAGGTATTTGCCGTGTGCCCTGAGCGCTCCTGACCCAAAGCGGCTGACGCCCCGGGTCAGCGCACAAACCGGGGTATCGCCTTTACGTAGACCAGTTCGCCTAGCAGTTCCACCAATGTCTGCGTAATCACAGCTGCCGCCGCCAAACCGCGCATGTCTTCCGGCAACGCCAGCGCCAGCGGCAGCACTACCAGCGAATTGCGCGTGGCGGCGCTGAAGGTTACCGAGCGTGCTTCGGTGGCCGGCAAGCGCAGCAGCCTCGCCGATAATATGCCCAGCGCAGGCGCCAGCAGCATGAAGCCGATGTACACCGGAATCACCGGCAGCAAGCGGTCGAAATCACGCAGCACCACGGCAATCTGCGAGGCGATCACTACCACCAGCACCAAGGCCATGGCCGGTACCGGCATCCACGCCCAGGCATCGTTCCAGGCCGAGACCGTGCGCGAGCGACGGGCGCCGGCGCTGGTGAGTACGGCGAGGACCATCGGCAGCACGATCAGTAGCACGAAGGCTTCCACGAACGGGGTGATGGAAATGGCCACGCTGCTGTTGTCACCCAGCATCAGGGCCAGGTAGAGCGGCAGCATTGCCAGTTGTACCAACAGCAGCACAGGGGTGGCGGCCAGGGTCAGGCGGGAGTCGCCTTTGCCGATGTGGGTGAAAACCACCACGTAATCGATGCACGGTGTCAGCAACACCAGCAGCGCGCCGATGAGGATCGCCGGGTGCTCGACCAGCCCGCGGGTGATGGCCCATCCCAGTAGCGGCACGAGGACGAAGTTGGCCAGCAGCAGGGCGGAAGTGAAACGGCGGTTGCCCAGACCCTGGCGCAAGTCGAGGAAGGGGATCTGCAGGAACATCGCGTACATCAGCACGGCGATGGCGGGGGTGACCAGCGCCTCCAGGAGCTGTGCAGTGTCGCTGGTCAGCAGGCCGAACGTGACGGCGGCGAGCACGGCGACGAAATAGATCGGGACCTGGTGGGTTTCAAGTTGCTCTCTGGTCAAGGTAGGGCCTGTGCTTGAAGGGAGGAACGCAATCATAGCCTGTGGGAGCGGGCGTGCCCGCGAATACCGGCGCAGGCCGGTGCCATCCACCGAGTCGTCTTCTTCGCGGGCACGCCCGCTTCCACAGGATTCGCCACCTGAAAACGAAAAAGCCCGGCACTAGGCCGGGCTTTTTCCTGTCAGGCAATCGCCAATCAGTTGCCGTAAACCGGCAGCTTCTTGCAGATGGCCTTGACCTTCTCACGCACGGCGTCGATCACCGCTTCGTTGTTCAGGTCAGCCAGGATGTCGCAGATCCAGCCAGCCAGCTCGCGGCACTCGGCTTCCTTGAAACCACGGGTGGTAACGGCTGGGGTGCCGAAACGCAGGCCCGAGGTGACGAACGGGGAACGTGGGTCGTTCGGTACCGAGTTCTTGTTGACGGTGATGAAGGCTTTGCCCAGGGCGGCGTCAGCATCCTTGCCGGAGATTTCCTGCTTGATCAGCGACAGCAGGAACAGGTGGTTCTGGGTGCCACCGGAAACCACGTCGAAACCACGCTCGATGAACACGCTGGCCATGGCCTGGGCGTTCTTCACGACCTGCTGCTGGTAAGCCTTGAACTCAGGCTGCAGGGCTTCCTTGAAGCAGATGGCCTTGGCAGCAATGACGTGCTCCAGCGGGCCACCCTGGGCGCCAGGGAAGACGGCGGAGTTCAGCTTCTTCTCGATCTCTTCGTTCTTGCGAGCGAGGATCAGGCCGCCGCGCGGGCCGCGCAGGGTCTTGTGGGTGGTGGTGGTGACCACGTCGGCGAACGGAACTGGGTTCGGGTACACGCCAGCGGCAACCAGGCCGGCAACGTGGGCCATGTCGACGAACAGGTAGGCACCGACCTTGTCGGCGATGGCGCGGAAGCGGGCGAAGTCCAGAACCTGCGAGTAGGCCGAGAAGCCGGCAACGATCATCTTCGGCTTGTGCTCGACAGCCAGGCGCTCGACTTCGTCATAGTCGATCAGGCCGTTGCTGTCGATGCCGTACTGGATGGCGTTGTACAGCTTGCCCGAGGAGCTTACCGAAGCACCGTGGGTCAGGTGGCCACCGTGGGCCAGGCTCATGCCCAGGATGGTGTCACCGGCCGACAGCAGGGCCAGGTAGACGGCGGCGTTGGCCTGGGAGCCGGCGTGCGGCTGGACGTTGGCGTAGTCGGCGCCGAACAGTTCCTTGGCACGGTCGATGGCCAGCTGCTCGACGACGTCGACGTACTCGCAACCACCGTAGTAGCGCTTGCCTGGGTAGCCTTCGGCGTACTTGTTGGTCAGGACCGAGCCCTGGGCCTCCATGACTGCCGGGCTGGTGTAGTTTTCCGAAGCGATCAGCTCGATATGCTCTTCCTGGCGCAGAGCTTCTTGCTGCATGGCTTCGAAGAGCTCGGCGTCGTACTTGGCAATGGTCAAATCACGGCTGAACATGGCGGTCCTCAAGGATCGGGGTGAATTGGGGGGGCATTCTAACCGATTGATCCGCGGCTGGCATATGAAGTGGCATCAAGTCGCGGACCAATGGGCTTCACGTTGCATCCCGCGCCGTTTCTGGGCTGGGCGGGAACTGGAGTTGACTCGCAGGTCCGTTTTTTGGGGCGCTGTGCGCCCCATCGCCGGCAACTGCTCAATGGAACATGAAGAGCTTCTCGTTGGCGAACTGCGCCTCGAACTGATGCGCCGGCATCGGCCGCCCGAACAGGTAGCCCTGCACCTCGTCGCAACCATGCTCGCGCAGGAACTCCAGCTGCTCGTGGGTCTCCACCCCTTCGGCGATCACCGCCAGGTTGAGGCTGTGGGCCATGGCGATGATCGCTCGGGCAATCTGCGCATCCTGCTCGCCTTCAGGCAGGCCGTCGACGAAGGTGCGGTCGATCTTCAACACATCGATCGGGAACTGCTTGAGGTAGTTCAGCGACGAGTAACCGGTGCCGAAGTCGTCCACCGCGATGCTCAGGCCGAGGTTTTTCAGGCTGGCGAGAATCTGCATGGCTTCGTTCACTTCGCGCATCAGGATGCTTTCGGTCAGCTCCAGCTCCAGGCACGCCGGTGGCAGGCCGGTTTCTTCCAGAATGGTGGCGATGCGCGTGCCCAGCTGGCCGTCGGAGAACTGCCGCGCCGAGATGTTCACCGACACCTTGGGCACGCGCACCTTGGCCTTGTGCCAGGCCTTGAGCTGGCGGCTGGCCTCGCGCAGCACCCAGTCGCCCACGTCCACCACCAGGCCCAGTTCTTCGATCACCGGGATGAATTCGCCCGGCGGGACCAGGCCGCGGGTCGGGTGGCGCCAGCGCAGCAGGGCTTCTGCGCCGGTCAGGCGCTTGCCGTCGCCACTGAACTGCGGCTGGTAGTAGAGGATGAACTCGTTCTGCTCCATGGCATGGCGCAGGTCGCTCTCCAGCTCCAGGCGTTCCAGAGCGCTGGCGTTCATCTCCGCCTGGTAGAACTGGAAGTTGTTCTTGCCGCGCTCCTTGGCGTGGTACATGGCGGTGTCGGCGTTTTTCATCAGCTGGCTCAGCTCGCTGCCGTCCTGCGGGCTGAGGGCGATGCCGATACTTGCGGTAACGAAGAACTCGCGGTTTTCCAGCACGAACGGCCGCACCAGGCTGCCGAGGATGTTCTCGGCCACGTGGATGGCGCGGTTGAGTGCCATTTCACGGGTAGCGCGCGGTTGCAGCAGCAGGGTGAACTCGTCGCCGCCCATGCGCGCCACGGTGTCGTCGTTGTCCACACAGGCCAGCAGGCGCTGGGCCATGTCCTTGAGCATGCGGTCGCCGGCAGCGTGGCCGAGGGAGTCGTTGATCGGCTTGAAGCGGTCCAGGTCGAGGAACATCAGCACCACCCAGGCCTTTTGCCGCTCGGCCTGCTGCAGGGCGTTGTACAGACGGTCCTGGAACAACGTGCGGTTGGGCAGGTGGGTGAGGGCGTCGTAGTAGGCCAGGCGGTGGATGCGCTGTTCGCTGGCCTTGCGCTCGCTGATGTCGGTGAAGAAACACACGTAGCTGGCCAGGTCGCCTTCGTCGTCCAGCACTGCGGTAATGCCGACCCAGGCCGGGTAGTGGTCGCCGTCGCGGCGCTTGAGCCACATTTCGCCCTCCCAGCTGCCGCGCTGGTAAAGCTGCTTCACCACGTAGCGCAGGTGGCCTTCCTGCTGCTCGTCGACGGTAAGCATGCCCGGCAACTGGTCGAGCACCTCGCTGACGGCGTAGCCACTGACGCGGCTGAACGCTTCGTTGGCCTGGACGATATAGCCCGCCGGGTCGGTGATGAGGATGGCCGAGGTGGAGTGCTCGAATACCGTCGCGGCCATGCGCAGGTCTTTCTCGGCACGGCGTTGCTGGCTGATGTCGCGGCCAACCCCGAGCACGCCTTCGAAGCGCTCTTCATCGTCCCACACCAGCACCAGGCGCAGTTCGATGGGGATCTTGCGGCCATCGGCGCGCAGGCAGTCGAAAAGGAACAGCTGGGTGGGCAGCTGGCTGCGTAGCTGGGCAAGCTGGGCCGGGTCGCCCATGGCCTTGCTGACGCGCTCCATCAGGCTATAGATGCCGGTGAGCTGGGACGGGTTGGCGATGATCGACTGCCAGCCGTTGGCGAAGATCCAGTCGGCCTGGTAGCCCAGCACGCTTTGCACCGAGGGGCTTACGTAGTTGAGCTGGAGCAGCCTGTCGGTAGAGAAGATCACGTCGCTGATGCTTTCGGCGAGCATGCGGTAGCGCTGTTCGCTGTCGCGCAGCGACTGGCTGGCCTCGATCTGCACCGTCACGTCCTTACCCACGCCGATGATGCGTGTCACCAGGCCGTCGGCGTCACGGGTCAGCACTTGTTCGCGGATGTCGTAGCAGCGCCAGCCGCCATCACGGTGGCGGAAACGCAGCTGGCAGTGCAGCGGCTGGTCATGGCCGCTGTCGCGCTGTTGCTGGCGCAGCGCCTGGTAGTGCGTGGCATCCTCGGGGTGCAGCAGCAGCTCCCAGAAGCGCTCGCCCATATGCGCCAGCTCGGTACGGTCGTAGCCCAGGGTCTGGCCGAGGTGGCGGTTACTGAAGATCATGCGCTGGCTGAGCACGTCCTGCACATACAACTGGTCGGGCACCGTGCGCACCACGTCCGACCAGAAGCTCTCACGCTCCAGCAGCGACAGCTCCACCTGCTTGCGGCTGGTGATGTCGCTGATGCTGAGGATGACCGCCTGGCAGTCGCGGCGCTGCTGCGGCAGGCGGGCCATCAGCCACAGGTGCAACTCGCCACCCAGCGGCGCCGGCAGGCGCACCTCCAGCTCCAGCAGCGGGCGCTGTTCGATCAGCGCGTCGATCAGCTGCATGCCGATGCTGTCGCGGCCATCGCCAGTGCCATCGATCAGGCGCTGCCAGGCACCTTCGTGGCTGTCGATGTTCAACAGTTGGCGGGCCACCTGGTTGATCTCGGTGATCTTCAGCTCCAGCAGCAGCGAGCGGCGCAGGTTGGGGTCCAGGGCCAGGCTGTGTTTGAGCGCGGCACGGTTGCGCAGGTGGTAACGGTCGAGTTGGCCGGGCAGGCTGGACAGGTCGAGCACACACAAGGCCACGCCGGTGCCTTCGAAAATTTCCTGATAGCGCCGGCGGTCGTCCTGCAGCGCCCGTTGGCGGCGGCGCATGTTGACCAGGGCCAGCATCGGCAGCAGGGCGCAGAACAGCACCAGCAGGCATTTGCCGAGCAGCGCCGGCAGCAGCCTCTGTTGGGCCAGCTTGGCGTCGAACAGGCCGCGCAACTGCCAGGTACTGTTGTCGATGAAAGCCAGCATCACGCTTTGCAGCGGTTTGTTGCTGGTAACGGCCGGCGCATGGCTTTGCAGTACCTCGCCGTTGCGGCTGTTTTCCAGCAGCCACAGCGGGTGGCCGGCACCATCCAGGTGGAGGGTGAGGGTGCGGTAGTAGTCCGGCGACAGGCGCAGCAGCCAGTAGCCGCGGCCCTGTTCGGTGGCCTGGCGAAGCAGCAGGTAGACGGTGCGGTTGTCGCCCGAATTGGTGAAGAAGTACGGGCTGCCCTGGTTCAGCCTGAGCAGCTCGTCAAGCAAATGGCGGTCAGGGCTGCCGGCCAGGCTGTCGGCCTGCACCTGGCCGGTAGCGTCCAGCCAGGCCATGCTCTGCAGGGCCGGGAGGCGCTCGCGAAGGGTGCCCAGCAGGCTGGGCAAGGCCGAGGGCGTCGGCGCCTTGACGTAGGGCTGCACCACATTCACGGCCTGTTGCGCCTTGAGGGCCATGTTCAGGCTCAGGTGGTCGGCCAGTTCGGCGGTGGCGTCCAGGCTCTGTTTGCGCAGGTCAGCCTGGGTATGGTTGAACTGGGCGAACAGCTGCCACAGCAGCAGGCCCAGCAGGATCAGGGCCAGCAGCGCCAGCGCACCCTTGATCGACCCGCGCAGCGAGGCGACGGGCGCCTGTGGCGCGGAACGCAATGACGACGGATGAGTAAGATTGGTCAAGCGTTGATCCTGCGATTGGGCTGGCGATGGCAGGGATGGATCATGCACGGTGTGTGCCGGTGTCTGGTTGCCAGACCGCGGTGGCGCACTATAAGGCCGGACACCCGAAACGGGCTAGCATGCCTAGGATTATGGCAAAGTGCCAGCCGATGTGACCGGTGGTGCCTGCCCGGTGGTTCGGCAAGCCCCTGCAACCTGTGCGAGAATAGCGCCCGCTTCAAATGACAACGCATCGGAGATGTTCGGTTTTGGTTACTCACTTTTCCTCCAATGGCCTCGATTCCGCCTGCGGGCGCAGCAGTCAGACCCTTGTCAGCACTGCCGTGACCGAGGACGTATCCTGCAAGTCTTGCCAGCGTTCGCTGAGCAAACCCGAGGCGGCAGCTGTCGCCAAGAGCAAGAGCCCATCACTGGCCGAACTGCGCAAGACCGCCAAGGCGGCAGTTGAGCCGGCTGTTACCGTGGCCGAGGTCAAGCCGGCGGCCAAGGTTGTCAGCGTGCCTGCGGCCGCCAAACCGGCCAAAGCTGCTGAGCAGCAGCCGGCTCGTAGCGGTGGCTTCAGCGTGAAGTCCGCCTGGGCCGCGCGCCTGGCCGAGCAGGGCGACCGTTGCCGCTTGCCTCGGGGCAAGGCCAAGCAGCGTCACGTCTGAGTCATCTGCAGCTATACCGGCCCTTTCGCGGCTAAAGCCGCTCCCACAGGGATTATCACTGCCTTCGAGAACTGTGCAGTACCTGTGGGAGCGGCTTTAGCCGCGAAGAGGCCAGCACAGGCAATAGATTCCCCCCGATCCCACCCCCACCATCCGCCCCTCCTATGCAACGCCGCGCGTTGGCGTAGAATGGTCGACTTTGTTCAATGACACCCCGTAAATACATCCCCCTGGCCAGCGCGCCGGGGCGATCGTCGATGTCTTTACCTATCTGATTAGAGGGCTTGGTTTTGGCTCAATACGTCTACACCATGCATCGGCTGAGCAAGGTCGTGCCGCCGAAGCGGGAAATTCTCAAGAACATTTCCCTGTCGTTCTTCCCGGGCGCCAAGATCGGCGTGCTCGGCCTGAACGGCGCGGGTAAATCGACCCTGCTGCGGATCATGGCGGGCGTCGACAAGGAATTCGACGGCGAAGCCCGTCCGATGCCCGACATCAACGTTGGCTACCTGCCACAGGAACCGCAACTGGACCCGAACAAGTCGGTGCGCGAAGTGGTCGAGGAAGCGGTCAGCGTGATCAAGGACGCCCAGGCACGCCTGGACGAGGTCTATGCTGCCTACGCCGAACCGGATGCCGACTTCGACAAGCTGGCCGCCGAGCAGGCCAAGCTGGAAGCCATCCTGCAGGCCGCTGACGGCCACAACCTGGAGCGCCAGCTGGACGTTGCCGCCGACGCCCTGCGTCTGCCGGCCTGGGATGCACGCATCGAGCACCTGTCCGGTGGTGAGAAGCGCCGCGTGGCCCTGTGCCGCCTGCTGCTGTCGGCCCCCGACATGCTGCTGCTCGACGAACCGACCAACCACCTGGACGCCGACTCGGTGGCCTGGCTGGAGCGCTTCCTGCACGACTTCCCGGGCACCGTGGTAGCCATTACCCACGACCGTTACTTCCTCGACAACGTCGCTGGCTGGATCCTGGAACTGGACCGCGGCGCCGGTATCCCGTACGAAGGCAACTACTCGGGCTGGCTGGAAGCCAAGTCCGAGCGTCTGGCGCAGGAATCCAAGCAGCAGAGCGCCCACGAAAAGGCCATGAAAGAGGAACTGGAGTGGGTGCGCAAAGGCGCCAAGGCCCGCCAGTCCAAGTCCAAGGCACGTCTGCAGCGCTTTGAAGAAATGCAGTCGCAGGAATTCCAGAAGCGCAGCGAAACCAACGAGATCTACATCCCGGCCGGTCCGCGCCTGGGCGACAAGGTCATCGAGTTCAAGAACGTCACCAAGGGCTACGGCGACCGCGTGCTGATCGACAACCTGTCGTTCTCCATGCCTAAAGGCGCCATCGTCGGTGTGATCGGTGGTAACGGTGCCGGTAAGTCGACCCTGTTCCGCATGCTGATGGGCAAGGAACAGCCGGACTCGGGCAGCATCGAGATCGGTGAAACCGTGCAGCTGGCCTGCGTCGACCAGAGCCGCGAAGACCTGGACGGCGGCAAGACCGTGTTCCAGCAGGTTTCCGACGGCTCTGACATGATCCGCATCGGCAACTACGAGATCCCGTCGCGTACCTATGTGGGCCGCTTCAACTTCAAGGGTGGCGACCAGCAGAAGTTCGTCAAGGACCTGTCCGGTGGTGAGCGTGGCCGCCTGCACCTGGCCCTGACCTTGAAGGAGGGCGGTAACGTCCTGCTGCTCGACGAACCGTCCAACGACCTCGACGTCGAAACCCTGCGTTCGCTGGAAGAAGCCCTGCTGGACTTCCCGGGCGCGGCGATCGTGATCTCCCACGACCGTTGGTTCCTGGACCGTGTGGCTACCCACATCCTGGCGTACGAAGACGACTCGAACGTGGTGTTCTTCGAGGGTAACTACACCGAGTACGAAGCCGACCGCAAGAAGCGCCTGGGCGATGCTGCTGCCCAGCCGCACCGTGTACGGCACAAGAAGCTGGCCCAGTAAGTCGGTGTTCTGATGCACAAGAATGGGGCCCTTCGAGGCCCCATTTTTGTGCTCGGCTGGAAAGTGGTGTTGGCTTCTTCGCGGGTAAACCCGCTCCCACAGGGATGCCCATAGCTCTCGGGCTTGCGCAGCTCCTCTGTGGGAGCGGGTTTACCCGCGAAGAGGCCAACACTGATAGCGAATTTGTATACACTTATATAAAACGCACCAAATAATTTCAAAAAAACGACATTTCGCCCTATTCCGGTGCGATTGCTTCTTGGTACATTCCTGAAAAAAACCAATAAGTCCAATCCTCTTGGTGAGATGTCTACCATGATCGAATCTGTCGACAATTTCCTCGCGCGCCTGAAGCAACGCGATCCGGCCCAACCTGAATTCCACCAGGCTGTGGAAGAAGTGCTGCGCAGCCTTTGGCCATTCCTCGAGGCCAACCCGCATTACCTGCAGGCCGGCATTCTGGAGCGCATGGTCGAGCCCGAGCGCGCCGTACTGTTCCGTGTGTCCTGGGTCGATGACCAGGGCAAGGTGCAGGTCAACCGCGGCTACCGCATCCAGATGAGCAGCGCCATCGGCCCGTACAAGGGCGGCCTGCGCTTCCACCCGTCGGTCAACCTGGGCGTGCTGAAGTTCCTGGCCTTCGAGCAGGTGTTCAAGAACTCTCTCACCTCGCTGCCCATGGGCGGCGGCAAAGGCGGCTCGGACTTCGACCCCAAAGGCAAGAGCGACGCCGAAGTCATGCGCTTCTGCCAGGCGTTCATGAGCGAGCTGTACCGCCACATCGGCGCTGACCTGGACGTCCCGGCCGGTGATATCGGCGTGGGTGCCCGCGAAATCGGCTTCATGTTCGGCCAGTACAAGCGCCTTGCCAACCAGTTCACTTCGGTGCTGACCGGCAAGGGCATGACCTACGGCGGCAGCCTGATCCGCCCGGAAGCCACCGGCTACGGCTGCGTGTACTTCGCCGAGGAAATGCTCAAGCGTCAGGACAAGCGTATCGATGGCTGCCGCGTGGCGATTTCCGGTTCGGGTAACGTGGCCCAGTATGCCGCGCGCAAGGTCATGGACCTGGGCGGCAAGGTGATTTCGCTGTCCGACTCCGAAGGCACCCTGTACGCCGAAGCCGGCCTGACCGATGCCCAGTGGGATGCGGTGATGGAGCTGAAGAACGTCAAGCGTGGCCGCATCAGCGAACTGGCCGCGCAGTTCGGCCTGGAGTTCCGCAAGGGCCAGACCCCGTGGAGCCTGCCGTGCGACATCGCCCTGCCGTGTGCCACGCAGAACGAACTGGACGCCGAAGACGCCCGCACCTTGCTGCGCAATGGCTGCATCTGCGTGGCCGAAGGCGCCAACATGCCGACTACCCTGGAGGCTGTGGATATCTTCCTGGAGGCCGGCATCCTGTACGCCCCGGGCAAGGCCTCCAACGCCGGCGGCGTGGCCGTGTCGGGCCTGGAGATGTCGCAGAACGCCATGCGCCTGCTGTGGACTGCCGGTGAGGTGGACAGCAAGCTGCACAACATCATGCAGTCGATTCACCATGCTTGCGTGCATTACGGTGAAGAGGCGGATGGCAGCATCAACTATGTCAAGGGTGCGAACATCGCGGGCTTCGTGAAAGTGGCTGATGCGATGTTGGCGCAGGGCGTGGTTTGATCTGAGGCCGTTGGGGGACTGTCAGTTTTTTTGTGTTCGGGCCGGTAATGGCCTGCCGCCAGGCAGGC
>NZ_JALLKV010000348.1:0-230 GCF_023093815.1 Pseudomonas sp. PNPG3 | reverse complement strand
CGCCCGCATGCTGGCCCGCTTCGGCGCGGGCGGCCGCGCAGGCATGGCGGCCCTCACGGACATCCTGGCGCGCGCCGAGCTCGACTATGCCCACCTGCCCTATGATGCCGACGTGATGAACCAGGCGCTGGCGGCACGGGCGCGCGGCGCGAAGATCTTTCTGGTCGCCGGCCGCCTCAATGATCATGCCGCCGGCATCGCGACGCATCTCGGCTTTGACGGCGTCGTGA
>NZ_JALLKV010000347.1:0-230 GCF_023093815.1 Pseudomonas sp. PNPG3 | reverse complement strand
AGGGCGAGTGCAGCAGGGCCGTGATGATGCGGTTGCGCTCATGGAAGTAGGCCTGCCAGCCGACCAGGTCGTCCTTGTCGACCCAGCTCATATGCCAGACGCCGGCGCCCGGCAGCGAGACCGTCGGGTAGCCGGCCTTCTTCGCGCGCAGGCCGTACTCGGCGTCGTCCCACTTGATGAACACCGGCAGGCTGAGCCCGATCGCCCGGACGGTCTCGGTGGGGATCAGG
>NZ_JALLKV010000346.1:0-230 GCF_023093815.1 Pseudomonas sp. PNPG3 | reverse complement strand
GTCACGGGTGGTGCGCAGGACCAGCAGGTCGATGCTTTCCATGGGTACTCCGGTAAAGCCTGGTGTTCAAGGGTGGCTGTACCGGCCTCTTCGCGGGTGAACCCGCTCCCACAGGTATTGCACAGGTCTTAGGGGTGGTGCAAATCCTGTGGGAGCGGGTTCACCCGCGAAGAGGCCGGTACAGCCACCAAATTCATCGCATATGCAAAATGATCGGGCTACTGCTGGCC
>NZ_JALLKV010000345.1:0-231 GCF_023093815.1 Pseudomonas sp. PNPG3 | reverse complement strand
TACCCAAGAGTTTGTGCGTGTGCGTGCGCCGACGACCGGCTCGGCGGCGGAGCGCAAGGCCGCTGAGGACGCACAGCGGGCGGCGCTGTTGCTGGCGCTGTGTATGCGCACGTTCCGGGACCAGGTGATCATCTTTGTGCGCAGCAAGCGGCTTGCGCACCAGCTCAAGATCATCTTTGGCCTACTAGGCCTGTCGGCTGCCGAGCTGCACGGCGACCTGTCGCAAGAACA
>NZ_JALLKV010000344.1:0-231 GCF_023093815.1 Pseudomonas sp. PNPG3 | reverse complement strand
AGCGCTTGGAGGCCTGGGCCGGAGGCAAGGGCTACCACGGGGCCTTCGGGATCGACGCCGAGCGCGCTATGGCCGAGGACCTCCGCAAGCTGCTCTCGCTGTCCGTCCAGCAGGCCAAGGCCTTGGAGGACTCCCAGGAGTACGCCTACAACCTGGAGCAGCGGCTGCCCACCTCTCAGACCGACGATCTGGAGCCCGAGCCCCCTGCCGACGACCCTCTGGAGGAGGCCG
>NZ_JALLKV010000343.1:0-233 GCF_023093815.1 Pseudomonas sp. PNPG3 | reverse complement strand
AGTTCCAGAAGGCCTACGAGAAGGCCTCCGCGGAGCGTCAGGCCGAGCTCAAGGACTACACCTTCTCGCTGCTCTACGAGCTGTACGAGAACGAGGAGGAGTACACCGAGGACCTGTACGACCCGGTCGGCTGGACCGAGGACGTCAAGACCTTCCTGCGCTACAACGCCAACAAGGCGCTGATGAACCTCGGCTTCGAGGGCCTGTTCCCGCAGGACCAGGTCGAGGTGAAC
>NZ_JALLKV010000342.1:0-233 GCF_023093815.1 Pseudomonas sp. PNPG3 | reverse complement strand
CCGCAGCCCCGTTCTCCAATGGGCGGTCCGCGCTCAAGTTCAACAGCTTCTGGACCATCGAGCTCGAGCCGGGCTGGTCGCTGTTCGCGACACATCCTGTCAATCGCGACGATCTGCCGTTTCGACTCCTCTCGGGCCTGGTTGACGCCGACCGGTTTCACGACGGTGGCATCAATTTTCCGGCCGTCTGGATCAGGCCCGATTTTTCAGGCGTCCTGAAAAGGGGGACACCG
>NZ_JALLKV010000341.1:0-234 GCF_023093815.1 Pseudomonas sp. PNPG3 | reverse complement strand
CGAGACGTGGATCGGTGTCGCTGAGGCCAGGGATTTGCCCGACCATGCTCCTGAGCCACGGGCTGCCCACCAGCGTCGCTTGAGGGCAGGAGCAGAGACCACAGATGCGACAATCTGGTCCTCGACGCTGAGGGCAATGAGGGTGGCCCACACTGGGACCCCACGCAGAAAATTCGCAGTGCCGTCGATCGGATCAATGATCCACCGGCGG
This sequence comes from Pseudomonas sp. PNPG3, assembly GCF_023093815.1. Lineage (NCBI taxonomy): Bacteria > Pseudomonadati > Pseudomonadota > Gammaproteobacteria > Pseudomonadales > Pseudomonadaceae > Pseudomonas > Pseudomonas sp. PNPG3. The sequence goes on along the minus strand of NZ_JALLKV010000341.1, from coordinate 23 downwards.
GGTCCATCCCCGGTATCGGCACG
>NZ_JALLKV010000340.1:0-234 GCF_023093815.1 Pseudomonas sp. PNPG3 | reverse complement strand
GCTTATTGCATGCACAGTCACCGAGCAAAGTCGTCATAATCCGTGATATTTATACACAAGATCCTATACCACAGGCCATTGTTTCTATAGGGAAGACTCGCTATAGCTCTGACGATAAGGGGAAGGTACTTCTGGATTTCTCTCGTGGTAACGAAATCGAGATAACCCATGTATCATATGAGAGCCGAAAGATTAAGTCAATAGAACTGAAAGGTCAATCAACACCCAAGCAAA
>NZ_JALLKV010000339.1:0-234 GCF_023093815.1 Pseudomonas sp. PNPG3 | reverse complement strand
CCCCTTGGGCCGGTGGGGGGGCCATTCTTGATAGTCCGGTCTCAAATCACAACACACTTCAACTTTTGTTTGAAAATGGTTAAAAATTATTTTCGGGGTCCTTTCCAGAATGGCGCAAATTCGGCATGTCCGGGGTCACCGTTTTTAAGTCCCGTAAAAAAAAAAAAATCACTTTTTTTGTGAAAATGGTTAAAAATTATTTTCGGGGTCCTTTCCAGAATGGCGCAAATTCGG
>NZ_JALLKV010000033.1:0-64771 GCF_023093815.1 Pseudomonas sp. PNPG3 | reverse complement strand
AGCTACAGGACTCAGGCCACTGGCTAAAACTGTCCAACTTTTCGGGGGCAGTCCATACTGTGGGAGCGGGTTTACCCGCGAAGAGGCCGGCACAGGTGCAGAAACGGCTAGCGCAACGCCTTGCTCTGCAACACCTCTGAGCGCCGCCCCAGCACGTTCTCGCTGATCTGCACGAAGTCTTCGGTGCTGACGCTGGGCAGGCGCATCAACCCGCGTGCCACATCGTCCAGCGAGCGTTTGGCCTGAGTGTGGATGCGGATTTCCTTGTCCAGCGCTTGCAACAGCATCACTCCGCGCGCCACCTGCGCCGGGGTGGCATGCTCGCCCTTGAGCCGGGTGACCTTGGCGCCCTGCTTGCTCAGGCGCGCCTGCCAAGCCTCGTAACGGTCGTCACTCACCCCGCCCGAGCGGCGCAGCAACTCGCTGGCATAATAGTCGTTCAGGCTTTCCACCAGCCAGTCACTGCCATCACGCCCATGGATCTGCGCAAACAGTTGCACCACTTCGCGCAGCAACGGGCTGCTGCCATTCTCGCTGACCATCGGCCGGGCACTGTGCAGGTACAACGAGCCCTGCGCGGCGGTCGCCCCACGCCACATGCCGTCGCGAGCGCCGACCAACAGCAGCTTCGGCGGGTTGCGCGGGAAAACCGCCTGCAATTGCGGCCAGACAAAGGTCAGCATGGTCAGGTTGTCCATGCGCCGCATACCCTGCCCCACCGGTGCGGCCACGGTGACCTCGGTTTCGCCCAGGCGGGCGCGGCGGCTGCCCAGGTCGCCGGCGAGCATCCAGCCTGTGGGGCGGTCGAACAGGCGCGAAACGTTGTCGATGCGGAACTTGTCCTTGCCGATACGCGGCCAGGAGGTCTCAATGCTCTTCCAGCCCTCCGGCAGGTCGAACGCCAACCGCGCCACCAGTTCGGTGCCATCCTGCTGGTCGAGGCGCGCAGGCGGCACCAGCTGGTCGCCCAGGAACAGCGCCCAATGCGGGGTGATGCGCGATGAATAGGCGCCGCTGCCGCGTTTCTGGTCCAGCTGCACGCGGTAGCTGAGGCTGGTCTTGCCGGCCGCCGGTTGCCACACGCCGCGCTGGCCCTGCAGTTGCCATTGGCCATCAGCCTGGAAGCCACTGTAGGCCCCAGCCTTGCCCAGGTCGAAATCCAGGCTGCGCACGGCACTGCCTTCGGCCAAGGTGAGGCGGACCTCCGCCTGGCCGCTGGCTGGCAACAGGCGCACCTGATAGTCGAGGTCGACCTTTTTCGCCCAGGCCGGCGAACTGGCCATCAGGCCAAACAGCAACAACAGCTGGCAACGCATACAGAAACTCCTTGTTTCCCCGTGGCAGCGGGCCGCGCCGGTCAGCTGGCGCGGAAGATCAGATGGTCTTCCCAGTCGTCTTCGTGCACATCGTGTTCACTGAGCATGCGCCCCGACTGGGAAATGCGCTGTTCATGGACCTGCTGGCGATCGCCGCAGACCAGGTGGTGCCAGGCCGGCAGGTCCTTGCCCTCACTGACCAGGCGGTAGCCGCAGGTACTCGGCAGCCACTTGAACTGGTCGGCCTTGCCCGGGGTGAGCTGTATGCAGTCAGGTACCTGGGCGAAGCGGTTGGGGTAATCGCTGCACTGACAGGTGTGCAGATCCAGCAGTTTGCAGGCGATGCGCGTGTAATAGACGCTGTTGTCGTCCTCGTCCTCGAGCTTTTGCAGGCAGCACAGGCCGCAACCGTCACACAGCGACTCCCACTCTTGCGGGCTGAGTTGTTCGAGGGTCTTGCGCTGCCAGAACGGCGCGTTTTCAGCGATCATGACACGGGTTTCCTGCATTCATCTTGGAGCCACGGCGCGCGGCGGCGCCAGTCTAGAGCCTGGCCTTCGGCAAAGCCAGACCGCTTGTCAGTCGCGACGCGACGCAGTAGCGTGCGCGTTTACCGCCCTTTTGCAGGAGCCGCCATGAGCGCCAACCCCCGCATTGCCGATTACGCCATCAACGAGCAGTTCATCAACCGCTGGTCGCCACGTGCCTTCACCGCCGAGCCGATCAGCGAGGAAACCTTGCTGAGCTTCCTCGAAGCTGCACGCTGGGCGCCCTCGGCGAACAACTCGCAACCTTGGCGCTTCCTCTATGCCCGCCGTGACACGCCGAACTGGGAGCGTTACCTGAACCTGCTGGTGCCGGCCAACCGCAGCTGGGCGCAACAGGCATCGGCGTTGGTGCTGGTGATTTCCAAGACCACCTACGCCGCCCCGGGCGCCACGGAAGAAAAGCCGGCGCTGTGGCACACCTTCGACACCGGCTCCGCCTGGGGGCACCTGGCCCTGCAAGCCAGCATCAGCGGCTGGCATACCCATGGCATGGCCGGTTTCGACCAGGAGCTGGCGCGTCAGGAGTTGAAGGTTCCTGAAGGCTACGTGCTGCATGCCATGGTGGCAATCGGCAAGCTGGGCGATAAGGCCAGCCTGAACGAAGCGCTGCAGGCGCGTGAAGTCCCGAGCCCGCGCAAGCCACTGAGCGAGCTGGCTGCCGAGGGTGATTTCAGCTTGTAAGCCTTTATTGGCTGTACCGTCCTCTTCGCGGGTAAACCCGCTCCCACAGGATCTCCACTGCCCCATGGGGCCTGTGTTGATCCTGTGCCAGCACAGCCAACACCAGCCTCCCACAGGACCTGAGGGTAGTGGGGATCCTGTGGGAGCGGGTTTACCCGCGAAGAGGCCAGTACAGGCAACAGAAATCAATAGCCTCGGGCGAAGTCCACTTCACCTCGCAACCCCTGCCCCGCCGCATACGCCCGCACATTCTCGACAAACAACCGCACCATCGCCGCCGGCGAGGTGGGTGCCGAGCTGTGCCCGGTCAGCAGCAAGCCCCACGCCGTCCAGAACGGGTGTTGCCTGGGCAACGGCTCCTGCCGGCAGACATCGATCACCGCCCCCGCCAGGTGCCCTTCCTTCAGTGCCTCGACCAGGTCAGCGTCGACCACCGCAGCGCCGCGCCCTGCATTGATGAACAGCGCCGTGGGCTGGAAGCGCTTGAACAGTGCCGCGTCATACAGGTCGTGGGTTGCCGGGGTATCCGGCAGCAGGTTGAGTACGTAATCGACCTGACTCACCAGGCGCGGCAGGTCGGCCAGCGCCGCTACCTCGACGAACGGCGCCTGCTCGCGGGCGCTGCTGGCAACGCCATACAGCACCACGCCAAACGCCTGCAGGAACTCGGCCACCCGCTGGCCAATGTCGCCAGTGCCGACGATCAGCACCTTGCGCCCTTCCAGGGTCCGCCCCGGGCGGTCGTCCCAACGACGCTCGACCTGGCTGACCAGCCGCGACAGCACCTCGCGCTCATGGCTGAGCATGTAGGTGAGCATGTACTCGGCCATCACCTGGCCAAAGATGCCCACGGCGCGGGTCAGGCGATAGTCGCGCGGCAGGCCCTCGGCCAGCAGCGGGGTGATACCGGCCCAGGTGGACTGCATCCAGCCCGGCTTGTGGCCCTGGCGCAACAGGCTTGCCAGCAGGTCCGGCTGGCCCAGCCACACCGGGCACTGTGGCGCCTGGCGTGCCAGTTCGGCGGAGTCGCCGCTGGTCAGGACTTCCAGCTCAGGCGCGGCTGCGCGCAAAATCTCGGCGTATCGAGCATGATCATGCTCAGCAATCAGTACTCGCATGATCAGGCAGGGTCGTTACGGCGCAGCAACTCTTCGGGCAGGTGCTCGATGTAGTCGTCTTCCGGCGGCGGCATCTGCAGGTGGTAACCCTGGTTGTCGAGGTTTTCCAGCACCTTGGCGATATCCTCGCGGGCCAGCTTGCGCTCGGGGGTAAGCACCAGGTCGAAGGCGTGCACGGGGGTGCCGAAGAACGGCAGCAGGCCTTCGGGCACGCGCTCCAGGCCGTCGGCCTTGAGCACGTACAGGTACATTTCGTTCTTGCGGGGGCTCTTGTAGATAGAGCAAATGCGTTTCATCGGGTCTCTCCGGCGCCTGCGAGGCTGTCCAGCAGGGCCTGGCCCATGCGCTCACGGCGCCAGCCGCGCAGCGAATCGGGCAATTGATAGGGGCCATTGGGGTAGCCGCTCTTGAGCAGCGCTTCCAGGGCTTTTTTGCGCAGCATCAGCTCGGGGGCAATGCCCAGGCGCTCACCTTCGGCCTGGCCGATGGCACGCAGCTGCTTGAGGATACCTGCGGCCTCGATCGGCAAAGGCTCGGGCAAGGCCTGTGGCCATTGCTCGGCTGGCAGGCTGGCGGCACGCTTGATCAGCTGGATGAGGAACTCACCGTCCTGACGAATGGTGCGCGGATGCATCTCGTCGATCTTGGCCAGCGCCGACAGGTTGCTCGGCTGGCTCTTGGCCATCGGCCACAGCGAGTGCTCCTTGAGGATGCGATTGCGCGGTACGTCGCGGTTGCGCGCTTCACGCTCGCGCCAGGCACACAGCTCACGCAGCACTGCCAGTTGCTGGGGGGCCAGCTTCCAGGCCAGCTTGACGTCGCGGTACAGGCTTTCGGGCTCGACTTCGCGGCGCAATGCAGCCACCAGCTCGGCGCCGTCCTCCAGCACCCAGGCGTACTTGTCGTCACTCAGGCGCGGGCGCAACACGGTGAACAGCTCGGCCAAGTGCACGGCATCCTCGGCGGCATAGCTGACCTGGGTTTCCGAGAGCGGGCGCTGCAGCCAGTCGGAGCGGGTTTCGCCCTTGGGCAGGTCGATACCCAGCACATCCTGCACCAGGCGCGAATAACCCATGGAGAACCCCAGGTTCAGATAACCGGCCGCCAGTTGGGTGTCGAACAGCGGCTGTGGCAGCTTGCCGGTCAGGCGCAGCAGCACTTCGAGGTCTTCGCTGCAGGCGTGCAGCACCTTGACCACACCGCTGTCATCCAGCAGTTCGGCCAGGGGTTGCCAGTTGCCGATCAGCAACGGGTCGATCAGGAAGGCACGCTGGCCATCGCCGATCTGGATAAGCCCGGCTTTCGGGTAGAAGGTGTCGACCCGCATGAATTCGGTGTCGACGGCGACAAAGGGCAGCTGATGCCAGTCGCGGCAGTGTTCGGCCAGGCTCTGGTCGTCACGGATCCAGTGTATTTCGATGGCCACGAGGCTCTCCCACTAACATTGGCGCGCAGTATATACGGCGCGGGCACTGCTGGTGAAACCTGCGCCATCCCTGGAATGGATAAACGGTGCAGTCAGACTCAGCGCTTGGCCGCCAGCCACGGCCGGCAGCTGGCGAACATGTCCAGCGATTGCTGGTAGACCTCGGTACGCACCTGCAACAGGCCGAGCATCGAGTGGAACAGGTTGTCCTGCGACAGCGGCGCATCGCTGAGCTTGGCCAGGCAATCGGTGTCGACGCCGAAGTCCTCCTTGTAGCTGTCGGAGAACCAGGTCAGCAACGGCACATGCTTCTGCTGCTCGGGGGCGATGGCGTAAGGCGTGCCGTGCAGGAACAGGTTGTACTCACCCAGCGACTCGCCATGGTCGGACAGGTAGATCATCGCCGTGTCGACCTTGTCCTGCTTGCTGCGCAGGGTATCGATCAGCGAGGCCAGCACCTTGTCGGTATAGGCCAGGGTGTTGTCGTAGCCGTTGACGATTTCCTGTTCGCTGCACTGGTCCAGCGCGTTGCTCTGGCACACCGGGGCAAAGCGCTGGTCGGCGCCGGGGTAGCGCTTGAAGTATTCAGGCCCGTGGCTGCCCATCTGGTGCAGCACCAGCACGGTGTCCTTGTCGAGGTTGTCGATCAGCTCACCCAGGCCCTGCAGCAGGATCTGGTCATGGCATTCACCATCAGCGCACAACTGCGGGTCCTGGAGTTTGCTGACATCGATGAACTGCACGCGGTCGCAGGTACCCTTGCAGCCCGATTGATTGTCACGCCACTGCACCGCCAGGCCGGTCCGCTGGAGGATGTCCAGCAACCCTTCGCGGTTCTTCGCCACGCGGGCATCGTAGTCCTTGCGCTTCATGCCAGAGAACATGCACGGCACCGAAACGGCGGTTTCCGTGCCGCAGGAGTGAACATCGGAGAACGCCAGCAGGCCCTGCTCCCTGGCAAGGTTCGGTGTGGTATCGCGGTTGTAGCCGAGCACGCCGAAGTGATCTGCCCGCGCACTTTCACCCACCACCAGCACAGTCAGCGACTTGCGTTCATGCTTTTGCCAGGCAGCGTCACGCTTGGCATCTTCGCCGTAATGCTGGAAGGGCCGTGATGCGGTACCGACGCGCTCGCTGACATAACCGATGGAGGCACCCACGATATTGCTGGGGGTGAGCATCAGGCGCAGTTCGTGGTGGTTGCGAAACAGCGACGAAAGGCCCTGGTAGTTGACCAGTGCCACCGAGCCCAGGGCCACCACGCAGGCACCGCCAACCACCAGCTTGCCGAGCAGTTCACGGTGCCAGGCGCGATAGGCGATCGGCGCCTTCCACAACAGCAGCGAAGGCACTACACCGAGGCCCAGGATATACAAGGCAAACTTCAACGAAAGCAGGTCACGCACTTCCGCCACGTTGGTTTCCGCAATATTGCGGAACATGCCCGCGTCAATGAGTACGCCGTACTGGTTCATGAAGTAAGCCACACCCGCGCCACTCATGAACAACACGATAAGTATTGGCTTCAATACATAACGGAAGGCGAACAACGTAAGGATCAGGTTGAACGCGAACAGCATCAGCACGGCAAACGCCAGGCTCAGCCAAAGCCCCGGCAAACCGGGCGGCACGACCTGTTCGAGATGCTGCCAGAGGAAGACATTGAAGCCTATCAGCAGGTAAAGGCTGGCCAGCAGCGTGACCCATTCAGTCCGCAGGGATTTGAAGTTGAGCATCAGTGTTCGCAATCAAGAGTGATTATCAGCCCGAGGGCCTGCGCGGCACCGGGGAAACTTGGCTGAACTCTAGAAAGCGTGCCATCAATATTTTGTGAAAAAGACGCCAACAAATTCGTGAGCAGGCGCCTTTTCTACATTAAAAGAAGTTCATTCAGCGCTTGTTCAGCCTGGCAGGCGTGCCTTGGCATACGGCTCGCGGTCGATGTCCAGCACTTCCACGCACAGCTGGATGTCCAGCCCAGGTTGCTTGGGGATGGCCTCACGCAGCACATCCAGCAGGCTGCCGGACAGTTGCTTCTTCACCTCGGGCGAGCGCCCGCTGAGGATGGCCAGGCGCACATGGGCAAAGGCACGCTCGCCGGGCGCAGTGCCCACTCGATAGTGCTCGAAGGCTTCGGCGCGGCTTTTGATATCGGCCTCGTCGGCGAACTGGCCACTGCCGACCAGGGCATGGTTCAGGCGCAGCAGCAGGACGTCGACATTCAGCTCACTCAGGTTGTCGCTGTATTCGAGGTTCAGGTGAGGCATGGCGCAGGTTCCGGGTCACGGGGGAGATGCGACAGCCTACCCCAGTCCCCTACCTGCGCAAAGACGACTATCCTCAAAGGTCAGAACCATCCGCCAACCCCCGACAGAGGTGAAGAAATGCCAGTTCCGCATGATCTGCTCGCTGACCTGCACGTTACCGCTGATGCATTCCAGGCGCTCATGGACAAGGACCAGACGCTGCACTCACTGCACAAGGAATACAACGCAAAAGACAAAGAGGTGGTCGCTGCCGAAGGCAACGGCACCAACGACGAAACCGTCAACCGCCTGCGCAAGGAGCGCTTGCTGATCAAGGACAAGATCGAACGGATCATTCATCCGCCCAAATCCTGACAGGAATTCATTGAATCCACCGGCCTCTTCGCGGGCTTGCCCGCTCCTACAAGTACAGCGCCAAACCTGAAGGCAGCGCAATACCTGTGGGAGCGGGTTCACCCGCGAAGAGGCCAGCAGCCCTCACATAGCAGCCGCAGCCTTCAATGCCCCATCCAGGTCCTCGACCAGGTCCCGGTAATCCTCGATCCCCACCGACAACCGCAGCAGGTTTTCGCTGATGCCCATCACGCCCTTCTGCTCCGGGCTCAGCGAGCAGTGCGACATGCTCCAGGAGTGGTTGATCATGCTTTCCACCCCGCCCAGCGAGTCGGCCAGCACGAAGATCTGCAGCGCCTCCACCAGGCGGTTTAGCGCGACCCGGTCGCCCTTGACCTTCATCGCCACTACCGCCCCGCCACTGCGCATCTGCCGTTTGCACAACTCATGTTGCGGGTGGCTTTCCAGCCCCGGGTAATACACCTGCTCGATCTGCGCGTGGCTTTCGAGGAAGCGTGCCACCTGCAGGGCATTGGCACACTGGCGCTCCATGCGCACATCCAGGGTCTTCAGACCGCGCAGGGCCAGGTAGCAGTCGAACGGCCCCTGCACCGCGCCAATCGCCATGCTGATGCGGCGCAGGCGCGCCAACAGCGCATCATTGGCAGCTACGACCACGCCACCGGTGAGGTCGGAGTGGCCGCCGATGTACTTGCTGGCCGAGTGCATCACCAGGTCCACGCCCAGGGTGATCGGGCGCTGATTCCACGGCGAGCAGAAGGTGTTGTCGATGCAAGTGAGGATGCCCCGTGCCTTGGCCAGGTCGCACACCGCCTTGATGTCGACCAGGTGCAGCAACGGGTTGGTCGGCGATTCGATCCAGATCAGCTGGGTTTCCGGCTTGATGGCGGCGGCCACCGCCTCGAGGTCGTTGAGGTCGACGTAGGTGGTGGTCAGGCCCGAGGTGCGGCTGCGGTAGTCTTCCATGATGCGGAAGGTACCGCCGTACACGCCGTTCATCACCACCACATGGGCATCCTTGGGCAGCAGCTCCAGCACGGTGGCGGTGGCGTTCACGCCCGAGGCGCAGGCGACCGCGCCAACGCCCTCTTCCAGGGCGGCGACACAGGTTTCATAGGCATGCCGGGTGGGGTTGCCGACGCGGCTGTAGGAGTATTCCGGTTTGTCGTCCAGGCTGCGCTTGGTGAACGAGCTGGCGGTGACGATCGCCGGGAAAATAGCGTTATCGGCGACGCTGAACTGCTCACCGGCGTGAATGGTACGGGTGGCGAAATTGCGCGGCTTGTCGGACATGGTCAGGCCCATTGGCAGAGTGAAAGTCGCCACTATCGCACAACCCAAATCTTCTAGCCTTGGGGTAATCTGTGAAATATTTTTCTCCACGGCCCACGCGCGATATGGACAGCTTCGACCAGCACATTCTCACCCTGCTTCAGCGCGACGCCTCGATCTCGCTCAAGGACCTGGCCGAGGCCGTCAACCTCTCCACCACGCCGTGCTGGAAGCGGGTCAGGCGCCTGGAAGAAGACGGCTACATTGTCGGCCGTGTCGCCCTGCTCGACCCGGAACGGCTGGGGCTGGGGCTGACGGTGTTCGTCCAGCTCAAGACCCAGCGCCACGACAGCGCCTGGCTGGAGCAGTTTGCCGCGACCGTGACCGGGTTCGAGGAAGTGATGGAGTTCTACCGCATGTCGGGGGACTGGGATTACATGCTGCGGGTGGTGGTTGGGGACATTGCGGCGTATGACCGGTTTTATAAAAAGCTGATCACCAGTACTGACGGGCTGTCGAACATCACTTCCAGTTTTGCCATGGAGCAGATGAAGTACACCACGGCTTACCCGGTGAACCGTTCCTGATCGGTGCTGGATTCTTCGCGGGCTTGCCCGCTCCCACAGGGACCCCACAGTTTTCAGCACCTGTGGTACTCCTGTGGGAGCGGGCAAGCCCGCGAAGAGGCCAGCACAGGCAACCGATCAATCCGCGGCCAGCACCGCCGCAATCCGGTTCCCCGCCTTGGCCTTCTCGACCTTGATCGCCACGAACTTCGAGGTCGGGGTATAGGTCCCCTCGCCATAGCTTTCCAGCGGCACCAGCGGGTTGGTCTCCGGGTAATAGGCCGCCGCCTGCCCCTCGGGCACGTCATACGCCACCAGGCGGAAGCCCGAGACGCGCCGCTCCACGCCATCCTCCCACAGCGACACCAGGTCCACATGTTCGCCCGGCTCGAAGCCCATCCGGCGGATGTCCACCTCGTTGACGAACACCACTTCACGCAGGCCGAACACCCCGCGATAACGGTCGTCCAGGCCATACAGGGTGGTGTTGTACTGGTCGTGCGAGCGCAGGGTCTGCAGGATCAGGTCGGGCTTGTCACCGCGCGCCAGCACCTTGGCATTCACCAGTTGCTCCGGCAGCCGGTGCGGGCTGAAGCGCGCCTTACCTGTGGCCGTGCGCCAGGTACGGTCGGCGGCATTGTTGCCCAGGTGGAAACCACCTGGGTGCTGCAGGCGCTCGTTGAAATCGGTAAAGCCGGGTATCACATCGGCAATCATGCTGCGGATACGGCCATAGTCGGCAACTGCGTATTCCCAGTCGATCGGCTGTTTGCCCAAGGTCGCCTGGGCCATGCCGGCGATGATCCACGGCTCCGAGCGCAGGTGCGGCGAGCGCGGGCGCAGCTGGCCGTGGGAGATGTGCACCATGCTGAAGGTGTCCTCCACGGTCACGCCTTGCGGCCCGCTGGCCTGCATGTCGATTTCGGTACGGCCCAGGCACGGCAGGATCAACGCATCGCGGCCGGTGACCAGGTGCGAGCGGTTGAGCTTGGTGGAAATCTGCACGGTCAGCGCGCAATTGCGCATGGCCGCATGGGTGCGCGGCGTATCCGGCGTGGCCTGGGCAAAGTTGCCACCCAGGCCGATGAACACCTTGGCCCGCCCCTCTTCCATGGCCTTGATCGCCAGCACGGCGTTGTGCCCGTGGGCACGCGGCACGCGGAACCGGAAGCGTTCTTCGATGGCATCGAGCAGGGCCGCCCCGGGCTTCTCGTCGATGCCCATGGTGCGGTCGCCCTGCACGTTGCTGTGGCCGCGCACCGGTGACAGGCCGGCACCGGGCTTGCCGACGTTACCGCGCAGCAGCTGCAGGTTGACGATTTCCTGAACGGTCGGCACCGAGTGGCGGTGCTGGGTGACGCCCATGGCCCAGCACATGATTACCCGTTCGGCCTTGCGGTACATGCGCGCGGCCAGTTCGATCTCGGCCTGGGTCAGGCCCGATTGCTCGACGATGTGCGCCCAGGGCGTGGCATCCACGGTTTCCAGGTATGCGTCGATGCCACTGGTGTGCTCGGCGATGAAGGCATGGTCGAACACCGCCGGTTCGCCATTGGCCTGGGCTTCGCGTTCCCACTGCAGCAGGTACTTGGCAATGCCACGCATCACTGCCATGTCACCGCCCAGGGCCGGGCGGAAGTAGGCCGTATTGGTTGGTTCGGAGCCATTGCTGAGCATCTCGAACGGGTGCTGCGGGTGCTGGAAGCGCTCCAGGCCGCGCTCCTTGAGCGGGTTGAAGCAGACCACCTGGGCACCACGCTTCACCGCTTCACGCAGCGGTTCGAGCATCCGCGGGTGGTTGGTGCCGGGGTTCTGACCGATGACGAAGATGGCATCGGCCAGTTCCAGGTCGTGGAACACCACGGTGCCCTTGCCCACGCCGAGGGTTTCCGACATGCCCACGCCGCTGGCTTCATGGCACATGTTCGAGCAGTCGGGGAAGTTGTTGGTGCCGTAGGCGCGGACGAACAGCTGGTAGAGGAACGCCGCCTCGTTGCTGGCCCGGCCCGAGGTGTAGAACTCGGCCTGGTCGGGCGATTCGAGTGCGCGCAAGTGTTGCGCAACCAGCGCAAAGGCTTCTTCCCAGCTGGTTTCGACATAGTGGTCGGTGGCCGCGTCGTAGCGCATCGGGTGGGTCAGGCGGCCCTGGTACTCCAGCCAGTAGTCGGTCTGCTCGGCCAGCGCACTGACGCTGTACCTGGCGAAGAATGCCGGGTCCACCGAGCGGCCGGTGGCTTCCCAGTTGACCGCCTTGGCGCCGTTCTCGCAGAACTTGACCATGTCGTTTTCCGGCGACTCGCCCCAGGCGCAGCCGGGGCAGTCGAAGCCGCCGTTCTGGTTGGTCTTGAGCATGGCCCGCAGGTTCTTGAAGGCATTGTCGCTGCCCAGCCAGCTCTTGGTCACGCTCTTGAGCGCCCCCCAGCCGGCGGCGGCGCCTTTGTAGTCCCTGATATGTTGGTCCTGGCTCATGCGGTGAATCCTCACGCTTCGATGCTTTTTTTCAGCCTATGGAGCGTGGGGTAGAGCCGTCCAATCGAAAGATCTTACGGGGTGATAGGCGGTTTCGATCATGGGCTGGAACCGCGCCACGGCCTTCGCGGGTGAACCCGCTCCCACAGGGCCCCCACAGGTTTCGAGCCCTGCGCTTTACCTGTGGGAGCGGGTTTACCCGCGAATTGGGCGACGCGGTCAACACTTTGAAATACGTGACCTGCAGCCATGATAGAGACCATCGATCAATCGGTCGGACAAAGCAATTTGACGGCCCTGCGCCCAAGTTATAGCTTGGATTGAGTCCCTACCCATTCGAGCGCGAACGTGGAACAGAACAGCCGGGCCCTGATCGACGGCTTCAACCGGAAAATCGACTACCTGCGGATGTCGGTCACCGACCGCTGCGACTTCCGTTGCGTGTACTGCATGGCCGAAGACATGCAGTTCCTGCCGCGCCAGCAAATCCTCAGCCTTGAGGAACTGCTCCAGGTGGCCGAGCGCTTCGTCGCCCTTGGCACCCGCAAGATCCGCCTGACCGGCGGCGAGCCGCTGGTGCGCCAGGGCATCGTCGACCTGTGCGGGCGCATCGCCGCCCTGCCCGGCCTGCGCGAGTTGTGCCTGACCAGCAACGGCTCGCAACTCGGGCGCCTGGCCCAGCCGCTGTTCGACGCAGGTGTCACGCGCCTGAACATCAGCCTCGACAGCCTGGACGCCGAGCGCTTCAAGCAACTGACCCGCACCGGCGACCTGCACCAGGTGATCGCCGGCATCGACGCCGCCCGCCAGGCCGGTTTCAAGCGCACCAAGCTCAACTGCGTAGTCCTCAAAGGCCGCAACGACCACGAACTGGTCGACCTGGTGCGCTTTGCCATCGACCGCGAACTGGACATCACCTTCATCGAAGAAATGCCCTTGGGCGTGATCAGCGAACATGAACGCGGCGAGTCGTTCTGCTCCAGTGACGAAGTACGTGCGCTGCTGGCCGAGCAGTTCACATTTGTCGAATCGACCGAGTCGTCCCAGGGCCCCGCCCGCTACTGGCGCCTGGCCGAAGCCGCCAATACTCGGGTCGGCTTCATTTCGCCACACAGCCACAACTTCTGCGCCACCTGCAACCGCGTGCGACTCACCGTCGAAGGCCGCCTGCTGCTGTGCCTGGGCAATGAACACTCGGTGGACCTGAAGCAGGTTCTGCGCGCCCACCCCGGCAACCCCGAACGCCTGGAAAAGGCCATTCGTGATTCCTTGCACCTCAAGCCCTACCGCCATCATTTCGAAGTCGGTGGCGACGTGCAGATCCTGCGTTTCATGAACATGACCGGCGGCTAGGCAGCCGTCTCTGGATTTCCATGATCGTCCACCCCACCCCCGATGTGCTGCGTGTGCTGTTCACCCTCAAGGGTTCGATCGTCAAGCGCATCGCCCTGCGTTGCCTGACGATCACCCTGCTGGCCGCGCTGATCGTGTTGGTCGAGCGGCATTTCCCGGCGTTTTTCTACCCGGTCAGCGCCACCCCGTTCACCTTGCTGGGCCTGTCACTGTCGATTTTCATGAGTTTTCGCAACAACGCCTGCTATGACCGCTGGTGGGAGGGGCGCAAGGCCTGGGGCAAGCTGATCATCGAAACCCGTTCGTTCGTGCGCGAAAGCCTGGTGATTACCGACGAAACCCTGCGTGCCGAACTGTTGCGCAGCCTGTGCGGCTTTGCCCATGCGCTGAATGCTCGGCTGCGCAGCGAGGACGAACTGGCCGCCGCCCGGCCCTGGCTGGCCCGGCCCGATGCAATCAGCCCGCACAACGTGTGCGACGCCATCCTGCGCGAAATCGGCGGGCACTGCTCGCGGCTGGCAACACAGCAGCAGATCAGTGACTGGCGCTACAGCCTGCTGGAGCAGCGGCTGGTGGGGCTGACCGAAGTGCAGGCTACCTGCGAGCGGATCAAGGGCACGCCGTTGCCGTTCCCCTACACGCTGCTGCTGCACCGCACCATCTACATCTTCTGCCTGTTGCTACCGTTTGCCCTGGCCGAGCCGCTGGGCTGGCTGGCGCCGCTGTTCACCACCATCGTGGGGTACACGTTCTTCGGGCTGGATGCGATTGGCAACGAACTGGAAGACCCGTTCGGGCGCGATGAGAACGATCTGCCGACCGATGCCATGGTGCGGACCGTGGAGCGCGATGTGCTGGCGGGGTTGGGGGAACAACAGCTACCGCCGGCGTTGTTGCCGGTGGACCATGTATTGAGCTGACTGAATGCAGTGGCCTGTGCCGGCCCTTTCGCGGGTAAACCCGCTCCTACAGGGCCCCACAGGTTTCGAACCCTGCGCGATACCTGTGGGAGCGGGTTTACCCGCGAAGAGGCCGGTACAGGAGAAAACTCAGCCCCGGCTTGCACAGGCCTCGATCGGTTTCAGGTGCTTGACGAAGTTGCACGGCCGGTGCCGCGCATCCAGCTGCTCCGCCAGGATGCCCTCCCACGCCGTACGGCAGGCCCCGGTGGAGCCCGGCAGGCAGCACACCAACGTGCGGTTGGACAGCCCGGCCAGCGCCCGGCTCTGCACGGTCGAGGTGCCGATATCGAGAATCGACAGGGCCCGGAACAGTTCGCCAAAGCCATCGATGCGCTTGTCCAGCAGGCACTCGACCGCTTCCGGCGTGCTGTCACGCCCGGTAAAACCGGTACCGCCGGTGATCAGCACCACCTGCACCTGTTCGTCGGCAATCCAGGTGGCGACCTGGGCGCGGATCTTGTAAAGGTCGTCCTTGAGCAACGCCCGCGCCACCAGGCGGTGGCCGATCTCCACCGAGCGGCTGGCCAGCAGCTCACCGGAAGTGTCGTTGTCGTAGGTACGGGTATCGCTGACTGTCAGCACGGCGATGTTGAGCGGTACGAAGACCGCATCGGGTTGGACGCGCACGGTGGGGCTCCTCGAGTGGCATTGCCGCCACGCTAGAGGCATGGCCTGGGGGCGTCCAATCGATATGGCGTACCGACTCATCAATGACATCTATCGCAGACGTGGGTTAAGGTCTGCATAACCCGATACCAGGCACCTCCATGGACATCAAGCAGCTCAAATTCCTCATCGCCCTCGACCAGACCCGCCACTTCGGCCAGGCGGCGGCGCTGTGCCATATCACCCAGCCGACGCTGTCCATGCGCCTGCGCAACCTGGAGGACGAGCTGGACCTGGTACTGGTCAAGCGCGGCCAGCGCTTCGAAGGTTTCACCGAAGCGGGCGAGCGAATCCTGGCCTGGGCCCGTACCCTGCTCGCCGCGCACGATGGCTTGCAGGCCGAAGCCGCCAGTTGCCGCGGCCAGGTGGTCGGCAGCCTGCGCCTGGGCACGGTGCCGCTGGCCAGCTTCAACCCCATGCACCTGCTGCTGCCGCTGCGTGAAAAATACCCCGAACTGCACTTCCAGATCAGCTCGCTCAGCTCGGAACAGGTCATCGACGGGCTAAGCCGCAACCAGCTCGACCTGGGCATCTGCTACCTGGACCAGGTCAACACCAGCTTCTTCGAAGTGATCGAACTGGGCACCACCACCATGGGCCTGCTGCACGATACCCGGCACTTCCAGTTCGCCAGCGACACCCTGCGCTGGGACGAGCTGGGCGACATTCCGCTGGGCCTGCTGAGCAAGGGCATGCACTACCGCCAGTCGCTGGACCTGAGTTTTCGCAGCCGTGGCCTGGAGCCGAATGCGGTACTGGAAAGCGACTCGAGCTTCCAGCTGATCCAGGCCATCAACACCGGCATGTGCTGTGCGGTCATGCCACTGGACTGCGGCCTGGAAGACCTGAGCGAGCACCTGCGCATCCTGCCGGTGGCCGACGCCGCCATCCACAGCCCGGTCGGCCTGCTGCTGCGCCGCAGCGAACCGCGTTCGGCAATTGCCGAGCAGTGCTTCGATGAGGCGCGGGTGCTGTTTCAGGCCAACTGAGCGCTGGTTGCCTGGCGGTACTGGCGCGGGGTGAAGCCGGTCAGTTGCTTGAACTGGCGGCTGAAGGCGCTGTGGTCGGTATAGCCGCAGCACATCGCCACTTCAGTGATCGGCAGTTCCGAATGCAGCAAACGGTGGGCGTGCTCCAGGCGTGCCTTGTGGATCATCTGCCGTGGCGTGAGGTGGAACACCCGCTTGCAGTAGCGCTCCAGCTGGGCCACGGAAATGCCAGCGATACGGGTCAGCTCGCCCATGCTGATCGGCTGGTGGAAATGCCGACGGATATGCTCGTCCACCGCCGCCAGGCGCTGGTAGGCGGGGTGGCTGTCGGCGGCTGACTGCAAGTCGACCGAGATGCCGACCAGGCCGATGATCTCGCCGGCACGGTTGTACAGCGGGCGCTTGTGGGTCAGGCACCAGCCAGGCTCGCGGCTGCCGTAAAGATGCAGCTCCAGTTGGTCTTCCAGCACCAAACCCTCCTTGAGAACGCGACGGTCCTGCTCGGTGTAGCCGGGGCCCAGCTGTGCCGGGAACACTTCGGCGCTGGTCTTGCCCAGCAGCGGTTGCAGGCGCTTGAGGCCACAGCGCTGGACCAGGGTGTTGTTGGCCAGCACATAGCGGGCGGCCGGGTCCTTGATGAAGATCGCGGCGTTGGGGATGGCGTCGAGGATCGGCAGCAGCAGGGATACACCGGCGAGCAGGGCCTCGAGGTTGGCGGGGCGGTGCTGGTCGAGTGACTGGTACAGGGTTGCCAGGGGAGTGTCGGTCATCTGCTCTCTCTCGGTTTGCTGTGCCGGCCTCTTCGCGGGTAAACCCGCTCCTACAGGTACTGCGCAGCCCTCGAAGCTGCGGAGATACCTGTAGGAGCGGGTTTACCCGCGAAGAGGCCGGCACAGCAAGTAAATGTCTACAACCCTTATGTGTTAAGGCTTACAGCCTATCCACCACCCTTCCCTCCTACCACTGCTTTTTCGCAACTGTGCTGATTTCGTCATCCCCCCTGCAGAAAACCATCAAGAACCGCCGCCCCGATCGGTCCACTCTATGCCCCACGCAAGCCGCCCCAAGTCCTACAAGAGCGCGGCCCAAAAAGCCGCATCTCTTGACATCAGACCTGCCTATCCAATAACCAACAAAAAGGCGAACCCATGTCAGGCAAATTCAAAAAACAGTTGTCATTGCTGGACCTCACCTTCATCGGCCTAGGTGCCATCTTCGGCTCCGGCTGGCTGTTCGCCGCCAGCCACGTCTCGGCCATCGCCGGCCCGGCCGGCATCCTGTCCTGGTTCCTTGGCGGCTTCGCCGTACTGTTGCTGGGCATCGTCTATTGCGAACTGGGCGCTGCCCTGCCGCGTGCCGGGGGCGTGGTGCGCTACCCGGTGTACTCCCACGGCCCGCTGCTGGGCTACTTGATGGGCTTTATCACCCTGATCGCCTTTTCCAGCCTGATCGCCATCGAAGTGGTCGCTTCGCGTCAATACGCCGCCGCCTGGTTCCCCGGGCTGACCAAGGCCGGCTCCAGCGACCCGACCGTGCTCGGCTGGCTGGTACAGTTCGCCCTGCTGGGGCTGTTCTTCTTCCTCAACTACCGCAGCGTGAAAACCTTCGCCAAGGCCAACAACCTGGTCAGTGTGTTCAAGTTCATCGTGCCGCTGCTGGTGATCGGCGTGCTGTTCACCTTCTTCAAACCGGAAAACTTCGAGGTTCAAGGCTTTGCCCCGTTCGGTCTGTCCGGCGTTGAAATGGCGGTATCGGCCGGTGGCATCATCTTCGCCTACCTGGGCCTGACGCCGATCATTTCGGTGGCCAGCGAGGTGAAGAACCCGCAACGCACCATCCCCATCGCGCTGATCCTCTCGGTACTGCTGTCCACCGCGATCTACGCCCTGCTGCAACTGGCCTTCCTCGGCAGCGTGCCGACCGAAATGCTGAGCAACGGCTGGGCCGCAGTGACCAAGGAACTGGCCCTGCCCTACCGCGACATTGCCCTGGCTTTGGGTGTGGGCTGGCTGGCCTATCTGGTGGTGGCCGACGCGGTGATCTCGCCCAGCGGCTGCGGCAACATCTACATGAACGCCACCCCGCGCGTGGTCTATGGCTGGGCGCAGACCGGCACCTTCTTCAAGTACTTCACCCGTATCGACGCCGAGTCCGGCATCCCGCGCCCGGCGCTGTGGCTGACCTTTGGCCTGTCGGTGTTCTGGACCCTGCCGTTCCCGTCCTGGGAAGCGCTGATCAACGTGGTTTCCGCCGCCCTTGTACTGAGCTACGCCGTGGCCCCGGTCACCGTCGCCGCCCTGCGCCGCAACGCCCCCGACATGCCGCGCCCGTTCCGGGTCAAGGGCATGGGCGTGCTCGGCCCGCTGTCATTCATCATCGCCGCGCTGATCGTGTACTGGTCGGGCTGGAAGACCGTGTCGTGGCTGCTGGCCCTGCAGATCGTGATGTTCGTGCTGTACCTGCTGTGCGGCCGCTTCGTGCCGACCCAGCACCTGTCGCTGGCCCAGCAAGTGCGCTCGTCGGCGTGGCTGATCGGCTTCTACGCGGTGACCATCCTGCTGTCGTGGCTGGGCAGCTTCGGCGGCCTGGGAGTACTCGGCCACCCGTTCGACACCGTGGTCGTGGCCGCTTGTGCGCTGGGCATCTACTACTGGGGCGCGGCCACCGGCGTGCCTGCCCACCTGGTGCGCCTTGAGGGCGAGGATGAAAGCGAAGCCTCCTCCGAAAGCTACCCAGGCCAGCGCCCTGCCGCCGTCGCCTCCTGACCCACTCTCGAATGGATATGCCCATGAAACACGTTCACGTCATCGACTCGCACACCGGCGGGGAACCAACCCGCCTGGTGATGAAAGGCTTCCCGCAACTGCATGGCCGCAGCATGGCCGAGCAGCGCGATGAACTGCGAGAGCTGCACGACCAGTGGCGCCGCGCCTGCCTGCTGGAACCACGTGGCAACGACGTGCTGGTCGGTGCGCTGTACTGCCCACCGGTATCGGCCGACGCCACGTGCGGGGTGATCTTCTTCAACAACGCTGGCTACCTGAACATGTGCGGGCACGGCACCATCGGCCTGGTCGCCTCGCTGCAGCACCTGGGCCTGATCGCACCGGGCGTGCACAAGATCGATACCCCGGTCGGCCAGGTCAGCGCCACCCTGCATGAAGACGGCGCCATAACCGTCGGCAACGTGCCGTCCTACCGCTACCGCCAGCAAGTGCTGGTGGACGTGCCCGGCCATGGTCCGGTGCGCGGCGACATCGCCTGGGGTGGCAACTGGTTTTTCCTCGTCTCCGAACACGGCCAGCGCATCGAGCTGGGCAACCGCGAGGCGCTGACCGAATACACCTGGGCGATGCTCAAGGCCCTCGAAGCCCAGGGCATCACCGGTGAAAACGGTGCCCCCATCGACCACGTCGAACTGTTCGCCGACGACGCCAACGCCGACAGCCGCAACTTCGTGATGTGCCCCGGCAAGGCCTACGACCGCTCGCCCTGCGGCACGGGCACCAGCGCCAAGCTGGCCTGCCTGGCCGCCGACGGCAAGCTCGACGAAGGCCAGACCTGGGTACAGGCCAGTATCACCGGCAGCCAGTTCCAGGGCCGCTACGAGCGCGACGGCGAACGCATTCGCCCGTTCATCACCGGCCGCGCCTACATGACCGCCGACAGCACCCTGCTGATCGACGAACAGGACCCGTTCGCCTGGGGCATCTGACCCCGGCTATTTCCAAAAAAACGAATATCGCGAGGAGTGACAACAATGACCAACAACATCTTCACCGGCACCATGCCCGCCCTGATGACCCCCTGCACCGCCGAGCGCAAGCCGGACTTCGACGCCTTGGTACGCAAGGGCCGCGAACTGATCGAGGCCGGCATGAGCGCCGTGGTGTACTGCGGCTCGATGGGCGACTGGCCGCTGCTGACCGAAGCAGAGCGCCAGGAAGGCGTGGCGCGCCTGGTGGCCGCCGGCATCCCGACCATCGTCGGTACCGGCGCGGTGAACACCCGTGAAGCAGTATCTCACGCCGCCCACGCGGCCAAGGTTGGTGCCGCCGGCCTCATGGTCATCCCTCGCGTGCTTAGCCGCGGTGCCTCGCTGATTGCCCAGAAGCACCACTTCTCGGCCATCCTGGCAGCCGCACCGAAGCTGCCGGCGGTGATCTACAACAGCCCCTACTATGGCTTCGCCACCCGCGCCGACCTGTTCTTCGAACTGCGCAGCGAGTTCCCCAACCTGATCGGTTTCAAGGAGTTCGGCGGTGGCGCCGACCTGCGCTACGCCGCCGAACACATCACCTCCAAGGATGACGACGTGACCCTGATGGTCGGCGTCGACACCCAGGTGGTACATGGTTTCGTCAACTGCAACGCCACCGGTGCCATCACCGGCATCGGCAACGCCCTGCCGCGTGAGGTGCTGCACCTGGTGAGCCTGAGCAAACAGGCGGCCAAAGGTGATGCCAAGGCCCGCCGCCTGGCGCGTGAACTGGAGGCGGCGCTGGCGGTGCTGTCGTCGTTCGATGAAGGCTGCGACCTGGTGCTCTACTACAAGCACCTGATGGTGCTGAACGGTGACAGCGAATACAGCCTGCACTTCAACGAGACCGACGTGCTGACCGACGCCCAGCGCAACTATGCCGAGCAGCAGTACGCGCTGTTCCGCAGCTGGTACGCCAGCTGGTCGGCTGAGCAGAACCTGGCCTGATCACCTGATTCCAGGCCGAGCCGCAGCCCCTGTGGGAGCGGGTTCACCCGCGAACACCGGCGAAGCCGGTGCCAGGCACCGAGTCGCCTGCTTCGCGGGTAAACCCGCTCCTACAAAGGCCGCGCTCTCTCTTGATATTGATTCCAAAGGAGGCTCCATGACCCTCACAGGCAACCTGCTGATCGGCCAGACGCCGGTAACCGGCAGCCGCGAAGCCATCCGTGGCATCGACCCGGCCACCGGCCAGACACTGGAACCGGCCTACCTCGGCGGCACCGGCGAACACGTGGCCCAGGCCTGCGCCCTGGCCTGGGCGGCGTTCGATGCCTACCGCGAAACCTCGCTCGAGCAACGGGCACAATTCCTCGAAACCATCGCCACGCAGATCGAAGCGCTGGGTGATGCCCTGATCGATCGCGCCGTGGCCGAAAGCGGCCTGCCAAAGGCGCGCATCCAGGGCGAACGTGGCCGCACCTGCACCCAGTTGCGCACTTTCGCACGTGTGGTGCGGGCTGGCGAATGGCTGGACGTGCGGGTCGACAATGCTCTGCCTGAGCGCCAGCCCCTGCCGCGTGCCGACCTGCGCCAGCGCCAGGTGGCCCTGGGGCCAGTGGCGGTATTCGGCGCCAGCAATTTCCCATTGGCCTTCTCGGTGGCCGGTGGCGACACCGCCTCGGCCCTGGCCGCCGGTTGCCCGGTGGTGGTCAAGGCCCACGGCGCCCACCCGGGCACCAGCGAGCTGGTCGGCCAGGCAGTGGCAAAGGCCGTGAAGCAGTGCGGCTTGCCGGCCGGAATGTTTTCGTTGTTGTACGGTTCCGGTCGTGAAGTGGGCATTGCGCTGGTCAGCGACCCGCGCATCAAGGCCGTTGGCTTTACCGGCTCGCGCAGCGGTGGCATTGCGCTGTGCCAGGCGGCCCAGGCCCGCCCAGAGCCAATCCCGGTGTACGCCGAAATGAGCTCGATCAACCCGGTGTTCCTGTTCGACACCGCCCTGCAGACCCGCGCCGAGGCACTGGCACAAGGCTTCGTCGCCTCGCTGACCCAGGGTGCCGGCCAGTTCTGCACCAACCCCGGCCTGGTGATTGCCCGTCAAGGGCCGGCGTTGCAGCGTTTCATCGACGCCGCCAGCGAACACGTGCGCCAGGCTGCGGCGCAGACCATGCTTACCCCAGGCATTTTCAGTGCCTACCAGGCCGGTGTCGGCGCCCTGGCCGCAAACGCCAATGCCCAGGCCGCCGCCAGTGGCCAGGCCGGGCAAGGCCCCAACCAGTGCCAGGCGCAGCTGTTCGTGACCCAGGCCGAAGCGTTCCTCGCCGACCCGGCGTTGCAGGCCGAAGTCTTCGGCGCGGCGTCGCTGGTGGTGGCCTGCGCCAACGATGAGCAAGTGCGCCAGGTGGCCGAGCATCTGGAAGGCCAACTGACCGCCACCCTGCAACTGGACGATGCCGACATCGACAGCGCCCGCGCCCTGCTGCCGACCCTTGAGCGCAAGGCTGGCCGCATCCTGGTCAATGGCTGGCCGACCGGTGTAGAGGTATGCGACGCGATGGTCCACGGCGGGCCGTTCCCGGCCACCTCCGATGCCCGCACCACTTCGGTCGGCACGGCGGCGATCCTGCGCTTCCTGCGCCCGGTGTGCTACCAGGACTTCCCCGATGCCCTGCTGCCGCAGGCACTGAAACACGGCAACCCGCTGCAGCTTCGGCGCCTGCTCGACGGTAAACGGGAAGGCTGAGCATGGTCGAAAGCGCTGAAACCGATATCGCCGTGGTCGGCGCCGGCATAGTCGGCGTCACCTGTGCCCTGCAACTGGCCCGCCAAGGCCGCCGGGTAACCCTGGTCGACCGCCAGGCACCCGGTCGAGGCGCGTCCTACGGCAACGCCGGGCACCTGGCCACCGAGCAGGTATTCCCGATTGCCGACCTGTCGATTCTCAAACGCCTGCCGCGCATGTTGCTGGACCCGATGGGCCCGTTGCGCCTGGACTGGAAGTACCTGCCCAAGGCCATGCCGTGGTTCACCCGCCTGCTGCTCAACCTGCGCCCTGGCCCGTTCCAGCGCAGCGTGGCCGGCATCCGCTCGTTGAACGAAGGCAGCCTGGGTGCCTGGCAGCGGCTGCTAGGCTCGATCGGGCGCGGCGAACTGTTTCAGGAAGATGGCTCGTTGCTGGTATTCGAGCGGCCAGAGTCGCGCCAGGCCCTGGAGGCCTTGCGCGCACGCATGCAACAGCAGGCGGTGGCGGTGGACTTCTGGTCGGCCGACACCGTGCGCGAGGCGGCGCCGCAACTGAGCCCGTCGTTGCAGGGTGGGCTGTTCTTCCCGCGAACCGGGCACTTCATCGACCCCTACCGGGTGGTGTGCGAATTGTTCGAAGCGGCCAAGGCCAGTGGCGTGCGCTTTGTCCAGGCGCAGGTCGATGGCGGGCGGCTGCACAGCGGCGGGGTCAGGCTGGCCAGCGATCAGGGCACGCTCGATGCCCGCCAGGTGCTGATCAGTTGTGGTGCGCATTCCGCGCGGTTGACCGCCACACTGACCGGCAAGCAGGTGCCGCTGGACACCGAGCGCGGCTACCACCTGATGTTGCCTGGCGAGCATCAGCGTTTGCCGTTTGCAGTCACATCGCTGGAGCGCAAGTTCATCATGACGCCCATGGCCGAGGGCCTGCGCCTGGCCGGCACGGTGGAGTTCGCCGGGCTGGACGCGCCGCCGAGCATGCAGCGGGCTTGGCAGTTGCACCGGTTGAGCAAAGGGTTGTTCAGGAGGGACCTGAGTGTTGAGGGAGCGACGCCCTGGATGGGCTTCCGGCCTTCATTGCCAGATTCGTTACCGGTGATCGACCGGGTATGTGATGGGCGGGTTTTGTTGGCGTTCGGGCATCAGCACCTGGGTTTGACCCAGGCGGCGGTGACAGCGGAATGGGTGGGGCGGTTGGCTGACAGGGAGAGTGGGGCTGATATGGCGGCTTACCGGTTGGACCGGTTTTAGCCTGTGCTGGCCTCTTCGCGGGTGAACCCGCTCCCACAGGGATCGCGCAGGCCTTGAGGGCAGTGGAGATCCTGTGGGAGCGGGTTTACCCGCGAATGGGCTGCAAAGCAGCCCCCTTCATGCCTCAGCGATAACGCTCGAGCCAGTGCGCATACGGTGCAGGCAAGGTCCAGGAGGCTTTCTCCACCCCCAACTCCTTGGCCGCAAAGTAAGCCCAGTGCGGGTCTGCCAGGTGCGCACGCCCTACCGATACCAGGTCCAGCTGATTGGCTTGCAGCGCTGCTTCCGCCAGTTTCGGCGTACCAAAACCCCACGCCGAGGTTACCGGCAGCTTCGCCTCACGACGCACGCGCTCGGCAATCGGCCCCATGAACGCCGGGCCCCACGGGATATTGGTGTCGGGAATGGTGAAGCCGACACTCACGCTCAGCAGGTCGAGGCCGCCAGCCTTGAAACGGCGCGCCAGTTCGATCGACTCTTCCAGCGTCTGCTCATCCCGGCCGTCGTACTCCAGCACACCAAAACGTGCGGTCAGGGGCAGGTTCTCTGGCCATACCTCACGTACCGCTGCCAGGGTTTCCAGCAGGAAGCGGCTGCGGTTGTCGAAGCTGCCACCGTAAGCGTCGGTACGCTTGTTGGAGTGTTCGGAGAAGAAGCTCTGGCCCAGGTAACCATGGGCAAAGTGCAACTCGATCCACTCGAAACCGGCATCGCGCGCACGGCGGGCGGCATCGACGAAGTCCTGTTTGACCCGGGCAATGTCGTCCAGGGTCATCTCGCGCGGCACTCGTGGCAGGTGCGCGCCGAAGGCGATGGCGGACGGGGCAATGGTTTCCCAGCCGCGAGCGTCGTCGGCGGCAATGTGGTCGTCACCCTCCCACGGGCGGTTGGCGCTGGCCTTGCGCCCGGCGTGGGCAATCTGGATACCCGGCACGGAACCGGCGGCCTTGATTGCCTGCACCACCGGCACGAAAGCCTGGGCGTGGGCATCGCTCCAGATGCCGGCGCAACCGGGGGTGATGCGCCCTTCCGGTGCCACGGCAGTGGCCTCGACCACCAACAGGCCTGCACCGCCACGGGCCAGGCCGGCCAGGTGCACGTGGTGCCAGTCGTTGATCATGCCGTCCTCGGCCATGTACTGGCACATCGGCGGAATGGCAATGCGGTTGCGCAGGGTGACGTCCTTGAGGGTATACGGTTCGAACAAAGCGGACATGGGCAAGCTCCCGGGCTATCTGATTACGATAGTTCGATCATAATCGAACTATGGCAATTAATGATAGCCCCGTTATCATGACGACCATGCGAGCCTATCAACATCCCAATTCTGAAGACCTCACCCTGGAACGCCTGCTCTATGCCCTGAGCGACCCGGTGCGCCTGGGTATCGTGCGCCACCTGGCGGGCGTGGCCGAAGCCAGCTGCGGCGAGCTGGACGGTGGCCGGCCGAAGTCGAGCATGTCCCACCATTTTCGCGTGCTGCGTGATGCGGGGTTGGTGCATACCCGCAATGTGGGGACTACCCATATGAATTCGTTGCGTAGCGAGATGCTGGGGGAGCGGTTTCCCGGGCTGCTGGACTGCATTCTGCGGCAGCAGTGATTTTCCTGTGCCGGCCTCTTCGCGGGTAAACCCGCTCCTACAGGGTAATCACTGTCTTCAAGACCTGTGCGATCTCTGTGGGAGCGGGTTTACCCGCGAAAGGGCCAGAACAGGCAAAATCAATCTTCTTTCTTGCCCAGGGCAAACCGGCATACCTGCCCTCCCCTGAGCATGCACTCCTCATGGCTCACCTCGGCCCCACCCAAGGCCCCGATCAGCGCCAGGTCCAGCTCGCACACCACCGGGTGCGCCTTGGCCAGGTGATGGAACACGCAATTGTGCGCAACGATCTGCGGCTCGCCCCCCGAGCGGAAGAACACCTGCGCCTCGTACCCGGCATTGTTCATGTGCTCGACGATGCGTGCTTCATCCACGACTTGATGCTCCAGGTCCGCCGCCAGCTTGCGCCCCAGCTGGCGCATCAGCGCCAGCAACGCCTCCTGCCCCAGCAAGCCGGCCACTTCCGCAATCAGCAGGTTGGCCAGCAACGGGTACTGCCGCGGGAACAATTCGCGGGCCTGTTCGGTCAGCTCGTGCAACTGCTCCGGGCGGCGCCCGGTGGGCCGGGTAGCGCCACGCTTGACCAGGCCGTCGCGCTCCAGCGCTGCCAGGTGCTGGCGCACCGCCGTGCGGGTGATTGCCAGGGCCTGCGCCAGGTCGTCGATGCTCATGCCGGCCGGCTGGAGCAGCAACGCATGGAGCAGGTCCTGTTGGGTACGGCCCAGGCCTTCGAGCATCAGAATTTGTCCGGGAACTGTTTGACCAACGCCGCAGCCAGGGCGTCGGACAGGGTCAGAATATGCTCGCGCATCATCGCCCAGGTGCGCGCTTCGCCTACGTAGTCAGCGGCCGCCAACTGGTCGATCTGGGCCACGTGGTGCCCGCCGTGGGCGCTGAGCAGCGTCAGCAGGGTCGGCTCGGGCAGGTTCGGGTTGGCCTTGGCCAGAAACGCGGCGATGGCCTTGGCATTGCTGGTCAGCTCGTTGACCGCGGCTTGCTGGCCTTTTTTGTCCTTGGCCACGGTGGCGTCGCTGTAGTGCTTTATGGCGCCCCAGTGGCCGGCCAGCAGCTTCAGCAACTGATCGGCGGCAGGCTGGCCGTACAGCGGGGCAATACTGTTGGCGATCCTGGTGGCGTCGGTGACCACTTCCTTGGCAGCGACTTCGGCCTCCTTGGCATTGCCGGCTTGATTGGCCACGGCATAGTTGCGCACCCAGAAGATGTGCTCGACCCACAGGTCGCGCAGGGCCATGCGCGTGGTCATTGCAGCAGATTCGGCAGGTTTGGCGGCAGGGGTTTCGCTGGAGTAGGAGTAGCTTTGGCTCCATGCCGGCTGGGCGCACAGGGCGAGCAGCAGTAAGGCGGCAATCTTGATGTTCATGACGGCACCCTCCTGGAGGGGGATCGACTGACAAGATTAATTTAAGCATCAAAATATGTTTTTATTGGGGCTGAGCTGGGTTTCCGATCAGTGGTTTCCTGAGCTGGCCTCTTCGCGGGTAAACCCGCTCCCACAGGGATAGCGCCAAGCCTGTGGCCAGCGCGGTCCCTGTGGGAGCGGGTTTACCCGCGAAAGGGCCGGAACAGGCAACAAAAAAGCCACGAGGTCTCCCCCGTGGCTTCTGTCACAACAATGGCCGTTTACAGTGCCATGTCATTCTCAGGCTTGCTTTCAACCGGCTGGCTAGGTGCAACCGTAGTGCCGACGCTCTCGTCGATTACCGGTGGTTTCTCCAGCTGCAGCACTTCAGCGGTGTAGTTCCACTCTTTCTGGGTGGCTGCCGCCGAGTCGTTCAGCTTGGTGCCGTAGCTTGGCACGATCTGCTTGATCTTGGCCTGCCACTCTGGGGTAGCGACCTTCTCCTTGAACACGGTTTCCAGCACGTTCAGCATGATCGGGGCCGCAGTCGAAGCACCTGGCGATGCACCCAGCAGGCCGGCGATGGTGCGGTCTTCGGAAGCGACCACTTCGGTGCCCAGCTTCAGCACGCCGCCCTTCTCGGCATCACGCTTGATGATCTGCACGCGCTGGCCGGCCTGCCACAGGCGCCAGTCTTCCTTCTTGGCGTTCGGGAAGTAGGTACGCAGGGCTTCGAAGCGGTCGTCGTCAGACAGCATCAGCTGGCCAGCGAGGTATTCCACCAGCGGGTACTGCTCGATGCCGACCTTGGTCATCGGCCACACGTTGTGGGTGGTGGTGCTGCTCAGCAGGTCCAGGTACGAGCCGTTCTTCAGGAACTTGGTCGAGAAGGTGGCGAATGGGCCGAACAGGATCACGCGCTTGCCATCCAGCACGCGGGTGTCCAGGTGCGGAACCGACATGGGTGGCGCACCGGTGGAGGCGATGCCGTAGGCCTTGGCCATGTGCTGCATGGCCACGGTCGGGTTCTCGGTCACCAGGAACGAGCCGCCTACCGGGAAGCCTGCGTACTCCTTGGCTTCAGGAATGCCCGACTTCTGCAGCAGCTTCAGCGCGCCGCCACCAGCACCGATGAACAGGAACTTGGCGTCGGTAGCCGATTCGCTACCGTCCTTCAGGTTCTTGTACTCAACGTGCCACGAGCCGTCCTTGTTGCGGGTGATGTCCTGCACTTCGCTGGACAGCTTCAGGTCGAAGTTTTCCTGGGTTTTCAGGTGGCCGACGAACTGGCGGGTGATCTCGCCGAAGTTGACGTCGGTGCCGATTGGCGTCCAGGTCACGGCCAGCTTCTGGTTCGGGTCGCGGCCTTCCATCATCAGCGGGACCCACTTGGCGATCTGCGCGTGGTCCTCGGAGTACTGCATCGGGCGGAACAGCGGGCTGGCCTGCAGCGCGTCGTAACGCTTCTTCAGGAACTTGATGTTGTCATCGCCCCACACGAAGCTCATGTGCGGCGTGGTGTTGATGAACGAGTGCGGGTTCTTCAGCACGCCCTGGCGGACCTGCCACGACCAGAACTGGCGGGAGATCTGGAAGGCCTCGTTGATTTCGATGGCCTTGGCGATGTTGACGTTGCCGTCCTTGTCTTCCGGGGTGTAGTTCAGCTCGGCCAGCGCGGAGTGGCCGGTACCGGCGTTGTTCCAGCCGTTGGAGCTTTCTTCGGCCACGCCATCCAGGCGTTCGACCATTTCCATCGACCAGCTTGGCTCCAGCTCGTGCAGCCACACGGCCAGGGTCGAGCTCATGATGCCGCCGCCGACCAGCAGCACATCTACTTTCTTGGTTTCTGCGGCGTGCGCTTGCATGACGCTTGCAGCGACAGCCAGACCCAGCAAGGTCTTGCCAGCTTTCTTGAACATTGATCGATTCCAGTCAGGAGAACAGAGGGCGGGCCTGTGGCTGGCCCAGGTAAAGCATGTTCTGCAGCGCAGGCTTGTTGTTGATCATTGTTCAGCAGCCAGAGAACCAGAAAACGACTCGGCCTTTTGTCGAATTGACCGACAAGGCTGAATCGTTTTTCCGATTGTAACTTAAATGCCAGCACAAACAAATTGCCGGCCCGGGAGTCAAGGTGGCGGGTTGTCTCAGGCCTGTGCGCCCGTGTGGGAGCGGGCTTGCCCGCGAAAGGGCCGGCACAGGCCTGCGCAAATGCCATTCAAAAAACCGGTCACCCGATCGGAATTATTCGACTTACAGCCCCGCCCTACCGCTTTTATCCTGCGCTCCAGACCCCGCCTCAATCCGATCAGAACAGGGCCGCCCATATGTCATTCAAACGAACCATCCACGCCGTCGACACCCACGCCGGCATCCCCATGCGCGTCATCACAGGCGGTGTACCGCACATCCCCGGTGACAGCGTACACGCCAAGATGAAATGGCTCGAAACCAACGACGATCAGTTGCGCAAGCTGATGCTGCGTGAACCGCGCGGCTATCCGGCGCACTGCTGCAACATCATCGTCCCGCCAAGCCACCCCAAGGCCGACGCCGGCTACATCATCATGGAGCAGATCGAGTACCCGGTGATGTCCGGCAGCAATACCATCTCGGTGGCCACCGTGCTTTTGGAGATGGGCATGCTGCCGATGCAGGAGCCGCTCACCGAGCTGGTGCTGGAGGCCCCGGCCGGGCTGATCCGCATCAAGGCCCGATGCGAGGGCGGCAAGGTCAAGGCCGTCACCTTCCAGAACGTACCGGCGTTCGCCGCACACTTGGATACCGAAATCGACGTACCGCACCTGGGCAAGGTGCGCGTGGACGTGGGCTGGGGCGGCATGTTCTATGTGATCGCCGATGTGCGCCAGTTCAAAGGCCTGCAACTGATCCCGCAGCACGGCGCCGAAATCGCCCGGGTATCGTCGATGATCCGCCAGGCGGCTATCGAGCAACTGCCGGTGGCACACCCCGACTACCCGGGCATCGGCATTACCATCTCGCAGCTATCCGGCCCCAGCGAAGACCCCAACGCCGACTGGAAGAACGCGGTGACCATGACCTGCGGCGAGTTCTCGTGGGACGACCCGGCCACCTGGACCGGGGCGCTGGACCGCTCCCCGTGCGGTACCGGCACCTCGGCGAAGATGGCCACCCTGCACGCCAAGGGCGAGCTGCCATTGCACCAGGACTTCCGCCATCAGGGCCTGCTCGGCAACATCTACACCGGCCGCCTGATCAATGAAACCAGCATCGGCGGCAACGAGGCCGTGGTACCAACCATCACCGGCAAAAGCTGGATCTACGGCCTGAACACCTTCGTGCTCGACCACGACGACCCGTTCCCCGAAGGCTTTACCATCGGTGATATCTGGGCCTGAGCCCAGGCAGCGTTCAATGCACTGGTATCCGCGAGCCGGGCCTTCTGGCAAGACCTTCATCTGAAGAGCCCACAAACAAAAACCCCCGACCATGTACATGACCGGGGGCCTTGGATCACGCCGCAAGCGTCGCGATCAGGGTACCGCCAAGATTACTGCTGCTGAGGCAGTTTATCGATCGGGCCGCAGCCACCGATGATCTTGGAGATGGAAACCGAAGGGTGGAACAGGTAGTCGTAGGTGCAGTTTTTTGGCTGGTTGTAAACCTGACCAGTGCAACCCGACAGCATGGCAACACCCGAAACGACAGCAACGGCTACAGTAGCCTTGAACAGCTTTTTCATACTAAGTCCTTTAAATGAATCATCTTCGGCCATCGTCTGATGGCGCCGGGATGATACAGAACCCAGGCATCGGATCCAAGCCGCAAGGTGCACTGGCTAGTTGCACCTGTGCAACAATCGAGTGGCTCTGTATGAACTGTCCTAAGACATTACGGCTTTTTTACTCGACATTGCTGTACGGCAGGCAATACTGCCGGCATTGTCCGCACGAGCTCAACTAATGCCGCTTCCAGCGTTGCGCTTCATAGCCTTCATTATTGGTGTATTCCTGATCACCTTGGCCGTCAGCATGGTAATCCCGATGCTGACACTGCTGCTGTACGACCGCAGCGATGATCTCGGCGCTTTCGTCTGGTCAAGCCTTATCGTCCTCTGCGCAGGCCTGGTCATGGTGGCCCGAGGCGCTCCCGGCGCACCGCAACTGCGCGCCAGGGACATGTACCTGCTCACAACGGCAAGCTGGGTCATCGTTTGCGCATTTGCGGCCTTGCCGATGGTGTTCATCCGGCACATCAGTTACACGGACGCGTTCTTCGAAACCATGTCAGGGATCACCACCACCGGCTCGACGGTACTGACCGGGCTGGACAATGCATCGCCCGGGTTGCTTATCTGGCGGTCTTTGCTGCACTGGCTGGGAGGCATCGGCTTTATCGGCATGGCTGTCGCGATCCTGCCCCTGCTGCGCGTAGGTGGCATGCGCCTGTTCCAGACCGAATCTTCGGATTGGTCAGACAAAGTGACACCCCGCTCGCATGTTGCGGCCAAGATGATCCTGATCATCTATGTGGGCCTGACAGTCTTGGGAACATGGGCGTTGTGGGCTGCCGGCATGACCCCGTTCGAAGCCATCAATCATTCGATGGCACTGATTTCAACCGGTGGTTTCTCTACCTCCGATGCCTCGCTGGGCCACTGGGGGCAGCCTGCGGTGCATTGGGTAGCCGTTGTCATCATGATCCTCGGCAGCCTCCCCTTCACCCTGTATGTGGCCACGCTGCGTGGCCATCGGCGCATCCTGTTCGATGACCATCAAGTCCGCGGTTTCATTGGCTTTCTCGTCTTCATCTGGCTCACGGTCGGAACCTGGCTCTGCTTGCACAGCGATCTGTCATGGTGGGATGCGTTCCGTATCGTGGCTGTCAACGTCACCTCCGTGGTGACCACCACGGGTATTGCCGTGGGCGACTACACGCTCTGGGGCAGCTTCGCCATCATGCTGTTCTTTTACCTGACGTTCGTCGGTGGCTGCTCGGGGTCTACCGCTGGAGGCCTGAAGATATTCCGTTTCCAGGTGGCCGCGGCCTTGCTTGTCAGCAGCCTGAAACAGTTGATCCATCCAAGGGCAACGATCTCGAAGAAATACAATGGGCACCCGATCGATGAAGAGATCGTGCGCTCACTGCTGACGTTTTCGTTCTTCTTCTCAGTCACCATCGCGGTCATCGCCCTTGGCCTCTCGCTGCTAGGGCTCGACTGGACAACGGCATTGAGCGGGGCCGCTACCGCCGTGTGCAACGTCGGCCCGGGGCTGGGAACGCTTATCGGTCCTGCAGGTAATTTCGCCTCGTTATCGGACGCTGCCAAATGGCTGCTGACTGTCGGCATGCTGCTTGGACGGCTCGAAATCCTGACCGTACTGGTACTCGTCTCTCCAGCTTTCTGGCGATTCTAGGCCAGAGGTTACCCGCCCATCTTCACGCTCATTCACGGTCACGTCATAGCCGTGAGTAGCGGTTGTTCGGTAGACTACTGCACGGGTGCCAGCTGCACGGTGCAGTGGGGCAGGTTAAAGAACAGCGCAGGTCGGGCCGCCATGCGGGAGTACTTGCGCCTATGCAAAAAAAGGAATTGTCTCGCGCCCAGGAATTGGCCGAGCGTGCCTTCGCCAACCTTGAACGCTTTCTGCACATTGAAGCGGTCAGCGGCATCGTTCTACTGGTTGCAGCTATTGCTGCGCTGATCTGGGCCAACTCCCCGGCCGCCGAAAGCTACGACGCCCTTTGGCACACACCGTTGACGATCGGCGTGGGTTCGCTGATCTATTCACAGTCGCTGCATTTCTGGATCAATGATGGCTTGATGACCATCTTCTTCCTTGTCGTGGGCATGGAGATCCGTCGCGAGATCCACGAGGGCGCACTGTCCAGCCTTCGGCAGGCCATGCTGCCCATGGCGGCCGCCATTGGCGGTGTAGCCGTACCCGCGCTCTTCTATTTGGGTTTTGGTCACGCTGCGGCGGAACAACAAGGCTGGGCCGTACCGACGGCTACGGATATCGCCTTTGCGGTAGGTGTCCTGGCGCTGCTCGGCAAGTCGATCCCGTCCAACGTCCGCGTGTTTCTGCTGGCCCTGGCCATCATCGATGACATCATCGCGGTGCTGATCATCGCGTTCTTCTATTCGGGCGGCCTCGATTACAGCGGTTTCGGGGTTGCGCTGATCGGCCTGCTGATGGTGATCGGGCTGCAGAAGATCGGAGTGGGTTCGGCCTACGCGTATATCATTCCCGGCTTTGTCACCTGGCTGGGCATCTTGCTGACCGGAGCCCACCCCACCCTCGCAGGCGTTGTGCTGGGCCTGATGACGCCAGTGGCCGCAATGCCGATGCGCGAGCGACCACTGGATGCAATCAGCCGATTCACCGGAGAGCTGCTGGGACGCGCCAGGGCGCCCGAGCGCGATGCCAGCGACCTCATGGACCCGTTGAAGCGCCTGCGCCTGGCCCAGCGCGAACTGGTGCCGCCAGTGGTGCGCATGCAAGGCACCCTGCACCCTTGGGTAGCCTTCGGCATCATGCCGGTGTTTGCCTTGGCCAATGCCGGGGTAAATCTTTCGGGTGTCGATTTGTCAGCCGAGGCCCCGCAGTGGGTGATGATCGCCGTCGCTGTCGCTCTGGTAGTTGGCAAACCCTTGGGCATCGTCAGCGTCAGTTGGCTGATGGTCCGCTTGGGCTGGTGCGCGCTTCCCGCCGAGGTGAGCTGGCGCAGCATCACCTTGGTCGGGCTGCTGGCCGGCATCGGTTTCACCATGTCGATCTTCATTGCCAATCTCGCCTTCGTCGATCCTGGCGCGCTGGGGGCGGCGAAACTTGGCGTGCTTTCGGCATCGGTGATTGCAGCATTGCTTGGCCTGGCCTGGGGTGCATACAGCATCCGTAAAGCATCTGCCATGACCAAAGCAAGTTCGATGACCTAGAAAACCTGACTGGTGACCCACTTCTATCACGCAAGTGGGGTTCGATACTTGCCGGGGGCGCAGTGGGCATTGCGGCGGCCTTAAACGCGCCTCTGGCCGGTATGGTGTTTGCCATCGAGTAACCAAGCCGCACGTTCGAGCAACGCCGGTGCTCTTTGCCGAAAGCTGTGCCGGACACGGCCTCGCATGTTCAATTTCTGGCCTGAATTTGCCCTAACCCAATGGCCAGAAACGACGAAGCCCCCGAAAACTTTAACGTTTTCGGGGGCTTCGCTTACTTCGCGTATGGCGGAGAGATAGGGATTTGAACCCTAGGTACTGTTGCCAGTACAACGGATTTCGAATCCGTCCCGTTCGACCACTCCGGCATCTCTCCAATGCCGCGCATCATACCAGCGTTCTTTTAAAACGCAAACCTTTTTTTAAAAAAAATCGCGTGGTATCAGGCGCTTGCGTGAACGCACCGCTTACAGCGGCACGCCCAGGCGCTTGGCAACTTCTTCGTAGGCTTCGATAACGTCGCCCAGCCCCTGACGGAAGCGGTCCTTGTCCATCTTCTTGCGGGTCTCTTTGTCCCACAGGCGGCAGCCGTCCGGGCTGAACTCGTCGCCCAGCACGATCTGGCCATGGAATACGCCGAATTCCAGCTTGAAGTCGACCAGCAGCAGGCCGGCGTCATCGAACAGCTTGCTCAGCACTTCGTTGACTTTCAACGACAGCTTTTTCATTTCGGCCAGCTGCTCGGCAGTGCCCCAGCCGAACGCGACAACGTGGGATTCGTTGATGAAGGGGTCGCCCTTCTCGTCGTTCTTCAGGAACAGCTCGAAGGTGGACGGCTCCAGCTTGATGCCCTCCTCCACGCCCAGGCGCTTGACCAGGCTGCCGGCGGCGTAGTTGCGCACCACGCACTCGACCGGAATCATGTCCAGCTTCTTCACCAGGCACTCGTTGTCGCCCAGCAGCTTGTCGAACTGGGTCGGCACACCGGCTTCTTCCAGTTTCTGCATGATGAAGGCGTTGAACTTGTTGTTCACCATGCCTTTGCGGTCGAGCTGTTCGATGCGCTTGCCGTCGAACGCCGAAGTGTCGTTACGGAACAGCAGGATCAAGCGGTCGGCGTCGTCGGTCTTGTAAACCGATTTGGCCTTGCCGCGGTAGAGTTCGTCGCGTTTTTCCATGATTGGGCTCCGCTTGCTTGAGGTGTTGGGCTAGGCGATTTCACGCCAGTCGAGCCCGTGTTCCTGATTCGCCACCTGGAGCCAGTCCGGGTCGCACCCAAGGGTGTCGACGAAGCACTGGCGAGCCAAGTGTGGCAGGTTGTTCTTGCTGCTGAGGTGGGCCAGCACCAGGTGTTGCAGGTTGCTCCAGCCCAACTCGTGCACCAGGCGCGCGGCCTGGTGATTGTTCAAATGTCCTTGCATGCCACCCACCCGCTGCTTCAGGAAGGCCGGGTAGTGACCGCGTGCCAGCAGGTCGCGGCAGTGGTTGGCCTCGATCAGCAGCGCATCCAGGCCCTGGTAACGCTCCAACAGCAGCGCGTCGTACGAGCCCAGGTCGGTCAGCATGCCGAAGCGCCGCTGGCCGTCGCTGACCACGTACTGCAGCGGCTCGTAGGCGTCGTGCTCGACCCGCGCCGCGGTCACTTCCAGGCTGCCGATACGCAGGCTTTGGCCACAAGCGAGAAAACCGGCCACCTCCACCGGCTTGCGCATGCCGCGCAAGGTCCCCTGGCTGAGGTAGACCGGTACATTGTAGCGCCGTGACAGCAAGCCGACCCCATGCACGTGGTCGGCATGTTCGTGGGTGACCAGTACCGCACTGAGCTGTGCCGCCGACACGCCGAGCAGCGCCAGGCGCCGCTCGGTCTCGCGCAGGGAGAACCCGCAATCGACCAGGATGAACGTGCCACCACTGGCGATCAGCGTGCCGTTTCCCTGGCTGCCGCTTCCGAGTACCGCGAAGCGCACTTAGCCCAGGTGGTCCTGAATGGCGCTCAGCACGCGGCGGGCGACATCGGCCGGGGCCACGGTGTTGATGTTCTTCTCGACCGTGACCTGCACGCTCTCACCCACCTTGCTCAAGCGAACCTGGTAGCGCTCGGCACGGGCTTCACGCTCTTCCTTGGTCGGCTCGCTGCCGAACATGCGGCCGAAGAAGCCAGGCTGGTTCTGCTTGTCTTCAGGCTTTTCAGACAGGTTGATGTAGTACAGGCCCAGGCTGCGGTTGATGTCCTCGACACGCCACTCGCCACCTTGCTCCAGGGCACGGCCCACGCTGGACCAGGCGCGATCCAGGTCGGCGCCCAGGTACAGCACCGGGTTGCCGCTGCCGTCTTCGCTCAGGCTGACCCGGCTTGGCGCGTCGAAATCGCGCGCGGCCAGCAGCGATACCGAACCGCCCTTCTCGGCGCTGCGGTTCATGCTGGCAAGCATTTCGTCGACCAGCAGGGCATCGGCACCGGTGTTGCTGGAGGTGGACGGGAAATCGGGCTCGGCAGTGCTGCCAGCCGGGCGCTCGACGCTGACCACATACACCTCGGAGGTGTTGCGCTGCACGCCAGGCTCCATGCGCACACGCACGCGCACTTCACTGTCAGCGCTGCTGGCAGTGCTGGCCAGGCGCTGGCCGAGCGATGCCGACAGTTCGTCGAAACGCTGCCAGGTGGTGTTGAATTCGCCGGTCTGCGGACGCTCTTCGGCGATGCGGAAGCCGTTGTCCTCGAAGAACTGGCGAGCCACCGGCCATACTTCGGCCGGCGAATGCTGAGCCAGCACCCAACGGCTGCTGCCGCTGCGCTGCAGGCTGTAGTCGGTAACCTGGGCGGCGCCACCGGTCATCGGTTGCGGGCGAGGCACCTCGAATTCGCCGGTGGCGCTGTCGTCGGCGACGTTGCGTGGGATCGGCAGCAGCGGGTCAAGGCGCTTGACGTTGCTGGCGTCCGGCGGCAGCTGCATCGGCGCAGTCGGGCGCGCCTGCAGGTAATCGCTGCCGCGGTCGCGGAAATAGCCATCCTCGCCCCACAGCCAGCCACACCCACTGGTGCTGGAAATGATCAGGGCAAGGGCGGAAAGACCAGCCAGTCGCTTCATGCGGTGTACTTCCTCTTAAACCAGTACGCCGGACTGGCGCAAGGCAGTACGGACTTTTTCGTGGCAGCCTTCGCTCAGCCAGGTCAGCGGCAGGCGAATGCCTTTGTGCATCAGGCCCATTTCGACGAGTGCCCATTTCACCGGGATCGGGTTGGACTCGCAGAACAGGTCTTTGTGCAGCGGCATGAGTTTTTCGTTGATTGCGCGGGCCTTCTCGGCATTGCCCTCAAGGGCGGCCTCGCACAGGTCGGCCATTTCGCGAGGGGCGACGTTGGCGGTGACGGAGATGTTGCCTTTGCCGCCCATCAGGATCAGCTCGACGGCGGTCGGGTCGTCGCCGGACATGACGATGAAGTCTTTGTCGACGCCATCAAGGATGGCCTTGGCGCGTACGAGGTCGCCGGTGGCTTCCTTGATGCCGATGATGTTCTTGACCTTCGACAGGCGGATCACGGTATCGGCCTGCATGTCGCAGGAGGTGCGGCCGGGTACGTTGTAGAGAATCTGCGGGATGTCGACGGCTTCGGCGATGTGCTTGAAGTGCTGGTACAGGCCTTCTTGCGTCGGCTTGTTGTAGTACGGTACCACCAGCAGGCAGGCGTCGGCGCCGGCATTCTTGGCGTTCTGGGTCAGGTGCACGGCTTCGGCAGTGGAGTTGGCACCGGTGCCGGCGATGACCGGGATGCGGCGGCTGCTGCGCTTGACGCGCTCAACCACGTGCTTGATGACCAGGATGTGTTCTTCGACATCCAGCGTGGCGGACTCACCGGTGGTGCCGACAGCGACGATCGCATGGGTGCCGTTTTCCAGGTGGAAGTCTACAAGTTTGTCGAGGCTGTCCCAGTCAAGACGCCCTTGTGCATCCATGGGAGTGACCAATGCCACCATACTGCCCGCAATCATGTAACTGCTCCTGCCGGAAAAAGAGAGCGGTAATGGTACTGGGGGCATCGGCCTTGCACAAGCGAAGCAGGCGGGCGGAGCATTCCCCTCGGCGCCTTATTTCGCTACCCTTGATGCTTTGATCGGTGCAGCGCGGCCCGCCGGGCCGTCGACCTTGCTCCCCGCCAGCGTCCACGACCTCGCATGCGAGCCCCGGGCCCTGCCGACAGGAGGCTTTCGCCCGTCCTGTGCCGACCGCTCATCGCTTTAGGAATGCTGCATGTCCACCCCCACCGTCCGCGAACAATTCCTTGTCATCAGTGCCTTGGGCCCGAACCCCATGGAGCTGGCCAACGTCCTCAGCCGCGCTGCGTTCGAGAACCGCTGCGCGGTGGTCACCTCGCGCCTGAGCCGCCACGGCGAGACCAGCGCCCTGGTACTGCAGGTAGGTGGCAGCTGGGACGCCCTGGCGCGCCTCGAAGCCATGCTGCCGGGCCTGGGCAAGAAGCACGGCCTGACCCTGGACGTGGTGCGCAGCGCCGACCAGGAAGTGCGCCCGCAGGCCCTGCCCTACGTGGCCTACGTCAGCGCCGCCTACCGGCCGGACATCATCAACGAGCTGTGCCAGTTCTTCCTCGACCACCGCGTCGAGCTGGAAGCCATGACCTGCGATACCTACCTGGCACCGCAGACCGGCAGCAGCATGCTCAACGCCCAGTTCACCGTGATTCTGCCGGCCGGCACCCAGATCAGCTGGCTGCGTGACCAGTTCCTGGACTTTGCCGATGCCCTGAACCTCGATGCGCTGATCGAGCCATGGCGTCCACAGAACCCAATGTAAGGAAACCGACCATGGCCGTAGCACTCGACCAACCCGTTGCCGACTTCCAGGCCCAGGCCACCAGCGGGCAAACCGTCAGCCTGGCCGAGCTCAAGGGCCGACAGGTGGTGGTGTACTTCTACCCGAAGGACAGCACCCCGGGCTGCACCACCGAGGGCCAGGGTTTCCGTGACCAGCACGATGCCTTTGCCGCAGCCAACACCGTGGTGTTCGGCGTGTCGCGCGATGGCATCAAGTCGCACGAGAACTTCAAGGCCAAGCAAGGCTTCCCGTTCGAACTGATCAGCGACAAGGACG
This sequence comes from Pseudomonas sp. PNPG3, assembly GCF_023093815.1. Lineage (NCBI taxonomy): Bacteria > Pseudomonadati > Pseudomonadota > Gammaproteobacteria > Pseudomonadales > Pseudomonadaceae > Pseudomonas > Pseudomonas sp. PNPG3. The sequence goes on along the minus strand of NZ_JALLKV010000033.1, from coordinate 26,101 downwards.
AAGCCCTGTGCCAGCTGTTCGATGTGATCAAGCTGAAGAAGCTGTATGGCAAGGAATACATGGGCGTTGACCGCAGCACCTTCCTGATCGACAAGGACGGTGTGCTGCGCCAGGAATGGCGCGGGGTGAAGGTGCCCGGGCATGTGGATGCAGTACTGGCTGCCGCCCAGGCCCTGAACAAGGCTTGAGATCGTTGGGGGCGCTTTGCGCCCCTTTCGCGACACAAGGCCGCTCCTACAGGAAATCGCGTATCCCTGTAGGAGCGGCCTTGTGTCGCGATGGGCTGCAAAGCAGCCCCAAAATTACAGCATCGGTGACACACTAGGCTCCTGCCGTGGCCAGGCATCCAGCACGGCCTTGATCAAGGTCGCCAGCGGGATGGCAAAGAAGATCCCCCAGAACCCCCACAACCCGCCAAACAGCAACACCGCGCAAATGATCGCCACCGGGTGCAGGCTCACCGCCTCGGAGAACAGCAGCGGCACCAGCACGTTGCCGTCCAGCGCCTGGATGATCGCGTACACCGTCATCAGGTAGATGAACTGGTCACCCCAGCCCCACTGGAACAGTGCGATCAACGTCACCGGCACGGTCACCACAACCGCGCCCACGTAAGGCACCACCACCGACAGCCCCACCAGCAGCGCCAGCAACGCGGCGTAGTTGAGCCCCAGGCTGATGAAGGCGATGTAGGTGGCAATGCCGCAGATCAGGATCTCGATGCCCTTGCCGCGGATGTAGTTTGCGATCTGCCGGTTCATCTCGCTGCCCACCCGGTTCAGCAGGCTGCGCTGACGTGGCAGGTAGCCGCTGACCCAACGGCCGATCAGTTCGCGGTCCTTGAGAAAGAAAAACACCAGGATCGGCACCAGCACCAGATAGATCATGGCGTTGACCAGAAGCGGCAGGCTCGATAGCGAGAAGGTCAGTGCCCACTGGCCGAATTTGCCGATTTCTCCGCGCACCGACTCGATGGCATGCAGCACCTGCTCGTCCGACACCAGGTGCGGATAGCGCTCGGGCAACAGCAACAGCAGCGACTGCCACTTGCCGAGCATGCCCGGCAGCTCGTTGAACAGGGTGATCAACTGGTGCCAAAGCAGTGGCACCAGCACCAGCATGAACACCGCCAGCGCGCCCATGAACAGGGCGAACACCAGCATCACCGCCAACCGGGTGGGTACCCGCAAGCGCTCCAGGGCATTGACCAGCCCCTGCATCAGAAACGCCAGCACCATGCCCGCCAGCACCGGCGCAAGCATGCCACCCAGGGTGAGTACCGCAGTAAAAGCCAGGAACAACAGGACCGCCAGCACCACCGCTTCCTCATCGGAGAAGTAGCGCTGCATCCAGTTGCGAAGCACTTTGAACATTGACGATCCTTGGAAAGACTCAGGCCTTGCGTAGCCAGTAAGTGTAGGTACCGGCCTCGGCCGTTTCCCGCAGCAGGGTATGACCGGCCAACTGGGCGAAAGTGCGGAAGTCGCGCTGGGAGCCGGCGTCGGTGGCGATTACCTTGAGCACCGCGCCGCTGGCCAGGCGGTTGAGCTCCATCTTGGCCTTCAGCAGCGGCAAAGGGCAATTCAGCCCGCTGGCGTCCAGTTCGGCGTCACAGGTCAGGGTTTCACTCATTGCGGAACTCTCCAAAGGCATTGCCAGGCTGTATCTGGATTTGGCCGGCTAGGATAGCGCCACTGGTCGCCAACGTGTGAGCCCGCTACAGTAGGTATCTTTGACCGACGCGAGCTTCATGCATGAATCTACTGCGCCCTACCCTGCTGACGCTGGCCTGCCTGTTGGCCCTTCCCGGCCATGCTGACGACCTGCCATCACTGGGTGATGCCAGTTCCGCGATCGTCTCGCCGCAACAGGAGCACCAGCTCGGCCGTGCCTGGCTGAGCCTGCTGCGCGGCCAGGTCAACCAGCTCAACGACCCGCAGCTGAAGGACTACGTCGAGACCAGCGTGTACCGCCTGGCCGAAACCAGCCAGTTGCAGGACCGCCGCCTGGAATTCATCCTCATCGATAGCCGTGAGCTCAACGCCTTTGCCGCCCCCGGCGGCATCGTCGGGGTCAACGGCGGGCTGTTCCTCAACGCCCAGACCGAAGGCGAGTACGCCTCGGTACTGGCCCACGAACTGGCGCACTTGTCGCAGCGCCACTTCGCCCGCGGCGTCGAGGCCCAGCAGCGCATGCAACTGCCGATGATGGCGGCGCTGCTGGCCGGTATCGTGCTGGCGGCCGGTGGCGGCGGTGATGCCGGTATCGGTGTGATCGCCGGCACCCAGGCGGCGGCGATCCAGGAACAGCGGCGCTTCTCGCGGCAGAACGAACAGGAAGCCGACCGGATCGGCATCCAGAACCTGGAAAAGGCCGGCTACGACCCGCGCAACATGCCGACCATGTTCGAGCGCCTGGCCCGGCAGTACCGCTACGACGCCAAGCCGCCGGAATTCCTGCTGACCCACCCGGTAACCGAGTCGCGTATCGCCGACACCCGCAACCGTGCCGAGCAGGCCCCCAAGGGCGGCGTCGAGGACAGCATGCGCTACCAGTTGATCCGTGCCCGGGTGGCGCTTACCTACGAAGGCACCCCGGGGCTGGCGGCCAAACGCTTCCGCGCCCAACTGGACGAAGACCCCAAGCTGGACGCCGCGCGTTACGGCCTGGCCCTGGCGCAGATCAAGGGCGGCCAGCTGAACGAGGCGCGCGAGCTGCTCAAGCCGCTGCTGGCCAAGGCCCCCAACGACATTACCTACAACCTGGCGCAGATCGACCTGGACATCACCAACAACCGCCTGGCGGATGCGCAGCAGCGTGCTGAACGCATGCAGGGGCTGTACCCAGGCAACTACCCGCTGAAGCAGGTGCGTGCCGATCTGCTGGTGAAACTGAACAAGCCCGCCGAGGCGGAAAAGGTGCTGAACGAACTGGTGAAGAGCCGGCCGGATGACCCGGACGTGTGGTACGACATGGCCGAAGTGCGGGGCCTTTCGGGCAATACCATTGGCTTGCACCGGGCACGGGCCGAGTACTTCACCCTGGTGGGCGATTTCGACCAGGCCATCCAGCAGCTGGATTACGCCAAGCGCCGGTCGGGCGGGAACTTCCCGCTGGCAGCACAGATTGACCAGCGCCAGCGCGAGATCATGGAGCAGAAGCGCATGGTTCAGGAAATGATGGGGCGTTGAGAGCCCTTTCGCGGGTAAACCCGCTCCCACAGGGACCGCACCGCCCGTGAGCGCTGCGCTGTACCTGTGGGAGCGGGTTTACCCGCGAAGAAAGCGACGCGGTCTGGCGTCAGGCGTTACCGGACAACTTCAGGCGCGCTGCCTGGGTAAAGTCCAGCATCCGGTTCAACGGCTTGATCGCCTTCGGTACCAGCGCCGGGTCGACAAAGATCTCGTTCGTGCCATTACGCAGGCAATCCAGCACACGCTCCAGGGTGTTCATCGCCATCCACGGGCAGTGCGCGCAACTGCGGCATGCCGCGCCGTTACCGGCGGTGGGGGCTTCGACGAACTCCTTGTCCGGGCACAGCTGCTGCATCTTGTAGAAGATGCCGCGGTCGGTAGCGACGATGAAGGTCTTGTTCGGCAGGGTCTGGGCAGCCTTGATCAGCTGGCTGGTGGAGCCCACCGCGTCGGCCAGCTCGATCACCGCTTCAGGCGACTCGGGGTGCACCAGAATCGCCGCATCCGGGTACAGCGCCTTCATGTCGGCCAACTGGCGTGACTTGAACTCTTCGTGAACGATGCAGGCACCGTCCCACAGCAGCATGTCGGCACCGGTTTGCTTCTGGATGTAGCGCCCCAGGTGCTGGTCCGGGCCCCAGATGATGGTTTCGCCGTTGTCCATCAGGCTTTCGACGATTTCCAGCGCGCAGCTCGAGGTCACCACCCAGTCGGCACGGGCCTTCACCGCTGCAGAAGTGTTGGCGTAGACCACCACGGTGCGCTCGGGGTGCTGGTCGCAGAAGGCTGAGAACTCTTCTACCGGGCAGCCCAGGTCGAGCGAGCAGGTGGCCTCCAGGGTAGGCATCAGCACGCGTTTTTCGGGAGTGAGGATTTTCGCCGTCTCGCCCATGAAGCGCACGCCGGCAACGATTACGGTTTCGGCCGGGTGGTTCTTGCCGAAGCGGGCCATTTCCAGCGAGTCGGACACGCAGCCGCCGGTTTCTTCGGCCAGCGCCTGGATGACCGGGTCGCAGTAATAGTGGGCGACCAGCACGGCGTTCTGGGCCTTGAGCTCGGCAGCGATGGCCGCACGGTATTCGGCCTCCTGCTCGGCTGTCAGCGGGTTTGGCTGCTTGGCGTCGAGGTGGGCCTGAACCAACAGGCGTTCGGAAATCTGGGTCATGATCGCTGGACCTGCAGGCGCGTGCGCGCGTCAAATCGAGTGTATCACCCGGCCCTGACAGATCGGCTAAGGGTGCCGGACGGCACAAAGGCCGCCACGGCCCTCTGCGGGCGCGGATTATTATCGGAGGCCGAAGGCTACAGACAATCCAGCGAATTCTAAAGTGGTTTTTGTGTTGCCTGCACTGGCCCTTTCGCGGGTGAACCCGCTCCCACAGAGTCTGCCAAACTCCTGTGGGAGCGTGTTTACCCGCGAAGAGGCCGGTACAGGCTTTCGATCAGCCCTGCGGCGACAGGGCCGCCAGGTGCGAGGCCATGAGCATCGCGAACTCTTCCACGGTCATCTTCTTGCCGTTGAAGTCGACCATGCCGTCGGCATAGTGCAGGCTGCTCACCACATCATTGCCCTGCACCGTGGCCATGCCGCTCTGCAGCGCCATCATGCCGACCATTTCCCCGGCCTGGCTCGATTGCATGGCAATGGCCTGGGCGTCGGTCTGGCCATCCAGCAGTGCCTGCAAGGTTGCCAGGTCACCGATCATCGGCTTGGACAACGACAGCTTGCTCTTCACCTCGGTGATCAGTTGCTTGCTCAACTGGTCAGGCGGCAGGTCGAAGCTGGCCGGGGCGGCGAAGCCCATCGACAGGTCGAAGCGGCTTTCACCATTGGCAGTCCTGAACGACAGGTTTTCCACCGCCACCCGGGGCTTGGCAGCCAGCAGTTTCTGCAGCTCGCCCTGGAACCTGGCCTTCTCCTCATCGTCCATCTGGATTTCCGGCACCGGCTGGCCAGCGGCAGCTGCGGCCTCGAATTCCGGCAGGTGCGCCTGGTACCACGTCGACAACGCCTGTAGCGCCGGCGCGTTGACCGACGTGATGCTCACCGCCATCTGCGCCTTGCCCACCGCACGGCCATCCCAGGTGATATCCCCGACCTTGTACTCCACGCGGCCACCCACGGTATCCGGGCCCTCAAGGGTTTGCAGGGCGTTCTGCTCCAGCCCCTTGACCACCAGCACCTGCTGTTTCGGCCCCAGGGTGACCTTGGTTTCGGCCAGTGCCAGGTCGACGTTGCCAACGTAGATGGCCTCGTGCGCGGTGGCCGCCAGCTGGCCGCCGACCTTCAGACCATTGAGCTCGAAGGTGGCAGGCGGCTGGTCATCGCGTACCAGTTTCATCACGAACCGATCGGCCTGGCCGTGGAAGCTCGAGGCCTTGCCTTTCTGGTCACCACTGACTTGCAATTGCATGCCCGAGAAGTCGAGGCTGTTACCATCCGCTTCGTCGAGCTTGACCGGGGCCAGCTGCACCTGGCTGACCACATTGCCGTCATAGCCCAGGCTGGTCTGTGCGCTGACCGGGGCCTGCTCGCCCGCTGCGGCGAACCACGGCGCGGTGGCGTCGTCCTTCTGCAGCGTGCTGTTGCTGACTGCCAGCACCGGCATCAGCTTCAGTGCCTTTACCCGCGACCAGGGGAACGGGCCGTGCTCGATCTGGTCGGTCACGCCAACGTCGAAATTCACCACTTCGCCTTCGCCCAGGTTGATATCGCGGGCCTTGAGCCGGTACTGGGCGGTACTGCTGAAGAAATGCTGCTCCAGCGACACCCGTTCGATGCTCATGCTGCCACCGGTGCTCACCAGGGCCTTCTTGAGTTCCGCGTTGCTGCGGACCAGGGCGTTGTCCAGCTCCGCAGGCAGCTGCTTGCCGGTGTACCAGGCGCCAGCGGTGGTTGCGACGGCGATGGCGATAGCCAGGCCGGAAAGGATGCCAACTGATTTCTTCATGAATAGAACCGATTGCTGTCCATATGGGCTTCGTAGGCGGCCAAGGGCCACACAGGACGCCAAGAGTACCACTGCCGCCCAGCCCTGGCGCTGGCCAGGCTCGAGAAATCCGGTTTTTGGGAAACGCCTGACAGACCTGCCAAGGGAGACCGGCACACGTTAATTTTTGCGAACACCAGAATTGATCATAACCGCAAAAAAACGCGCAAAAACCGAACAAAACCCCACTTTAATCGATAAATATTTCAATCCAGCAACATCTTGTCATGTTTAACTTGACACTAAGCTACCCATCGTTTTTTATTTTCACCACTTTGCGCGCTCCCCGCGCCCCCCGCTGCTCCAACAATAAAGGTGAACAACATGGAGCCCACCCGCTCGCCCTTGCCGCATGCGCAGTACACCGTGCCCGCCGTTTACGCCCAGCCGCAGGAGCCATGCCAGCATGCAGCCTGACCACAGCGCTTCCGGCAACGGCCAACTCCGTAAAACCCTGCGTCTCTGGCACGTGATCATCATCGGTCTGGCCTACCTGACCCCGATGACCGTGTTCGACACCTTCGGTATCGTTTCCGGGATTACTGCCGGCCACGTACCCAGCGCCTACATCCTGGCACTGGCCGGGATCCTGTTCACCGCCGTGAGCTACGGCACCTTGGTAAGGCGCTTCCCGCAGTCGGGCTCGGCCTATACCTACACCCAGCGCGCGATCAACCCGCACGTCGGCTTCCTGGTCGGCTGGTCGTCGTTGCTGGACTACCTGCTGCTGCCAATGGTCAACGCCTTGCTGGCCAAGCTGTACCTTTCAGCCATGTTCCCGGAAGTACCGGAGTGGATGTGGGTGGCTGGCTTCGTCACCCTGATCAGCCTGATCAACATGCGCAGCGTGAACCTGGTGGCGCACTTCAACCTGCTGTTCGTGGCCGTGCAGGTGGCGATCATCGCCGTGTTCATCTACCTGTGCGTGCGCGGCCTGGACCAGGGTGAAGGGCTAGGTACCGCCTGGAGCCTGCTGCCGTTCGCCGACAATCAGACCCAGCTCAGCGCCCTGGCCGCCGGTGCGACTATCCTGTGCTTCTCGTTCCTCGGCTTCGACGCGGTGACCTGCCTGTCCGAAGAAACCCGCGACCCGGGCAAGACCATCCCTCGCGCGATCTTCCTCACCGCCCTGATTGGCGGCCTGGTGTTCATCACCGTGTCGTACTTCATCCAGGCCTACTTCCCGACCATGTCCCGCTTCCACGACCAGGAAGCGGCACTGCCGGAAATCGCCCTGTACGTCGGCGGCAAGCTGTTCCAGTCGATCTTCATCGCCTGCACCGTGATCAACACCATCGCCTCGGGCCTGGCCTCGCAGACCAGCGTGTCGCGCCTGCTGTACGTGATGGGCCGCGACAATGTGATCCCGGCCAGCCTGTTCGCCCGCCTGCACTCGCGTTACAAGACGCCAGTGCTGAATATTGCGGTGGTGGGGCTGATTTCGCTGTCGGCGATCTTCTTCGACCTGGTTACCGCCACCTCGATCATCAACTTCGGTGCACTGGTCGCGTTCAGCTTCGTCAACCTGTCGGTGATCAACCACTGCTATCTGCGTGAAGGCAGGCGCCAGGGACTTGCCAACCAGCTGACGTACCTGGTGGCCCCGACCATCGGCTTTTGCATCATCGTCTCGCTGTGGCTGGACCTGAACGCACATTCGCTGCTGTTCGGTGGCGTCTGGGCACTGCTCGGCCTGCTGTACCTGGCCTGGCTGACCAAAGCCTTCAGGGACTCCCCACCCAACTACATCGCTGAATGACCCATGCTGCCGACAACGCCCGCGCCTGATCGCGGGCGTTGCATTTGCTCGAAAAGGAAAGCCCTCATGCCGCTGCGTCGCCTCTCCATCCAGTGGAAGATCACCCTGCTCACCGGCCTGTGCCTGCTGGCCATCGTCGCCCTGCTGGTAACCACATCGCTGGCCCAGGCGCGGCGCAGCGCGGCATTGGTCAACCAGGCCAATACCGAAATGCTCGACAGCAGCGCACGCCTGCGCCTGCAGGCCCATGCCGAAACCCAGGCACTGCGCATCCAGCGCTATTTCATGGACGCCTACCAGTACGGCAATGGCTTTGCCCGCCTGGTGCAGGTGCTCAAGGCCCGTGGCGGCAACGACCTGCGCGCCGAACTGACGCGCCAGGCCCGCGCCAGCCTGGCCGGCAACCCGGATGTGATCGGCCTGTACCTGGTGTTCCAGCCCAACGCCCTGGACCCGGACAGCCAGTACCTCGGCCAGGATGCAATGGGCAGCAATGAGAGCGGGCGCTTCTCGCTGTACTGGTCACAACCCAGCCCCGGCACCCTGGAGCTTGAAGCCATGCCGGAATCGATGCTCGGAGACGCCAGCATCGGCAGCAACGGGGTAGCGAAGAACCGCTGGCTGACCTGCCCGCTGGACACCGCCAGAACCTGCATGCTCGAGCCATATCTCGACGAGGTGAATGGCCGCCAGGTACTGATGACCAGCATCGCCCTGCCGCTGCTGGAGCACGGCAAGGTGGTCGGCGTGGTCGGTCTGGACATCGGCCTGGCCAACCTGCAGCAGTTGAGCGTGGACGGCCGCCGGGAGCTGTTCGACGGCCAGGGCCAGGTCAGTATCGCCAGCGCGGCCGGTTTGCTGGCCGGCAACAGCCGCGACGACAGCAAGCTCGGCGAGCCGATGGACAAGGCGGTAGCCGACGGCCTGCTACGTGTTGCCCACCCGTTCACGCCAATCCCTGATGCAGCCCCTTGGCAGGTATTGCTGGAACTGCCGGAAAGCGTGCTGCAGGCGCCTGCCGTCGCCCTCAACCAGCGCCTGGATGCGCATAACCACAGCGCCAACCTAACCAGCCTGCTGGTTGGCCTGGGCGCTGCGGTAGTCGGTTTGCTGCTGGTGTGGCTGACTGCACGCGGGGTGACCCGGCCAATCCTGGCCGTGGCCGCGCGCCTGGAAGACATCGCCAGCGGCGAAGGCGACCTTACCCGCCGCCTGGAGTATGCCCGCCAGGACGAACTGGGCCAGCTTACCGGTTGGTTCAACCGCTTTCTCGACAAGCTGCAGCCAGTCATAGCCCAGGTCAAAGGCTCACTGCAGGAAGCCCGCGGAACCGCTGACCAGTCGGCAGCCATCGCCAGCCAGACCAGCAGCGGCATGCAGCAACAGCACCGCGAAATCGAACAGGTGGCCACCGCCGCCAATGAAATGAGCGCCACCGCCCTGGATGTCGCCCATAACGCCTCGCAGGCGGCCCAGGCCGCACGCGCTGCCGACCAAGCCAGCCGCGAGGGCCTGCAGTTGATCGACAGCACCCGAGAGGGCATCGACCGCCTGGCCGCTGGCATGAACACCGCCATGGACGAGGCGCGCGCGCTGGAAGGCCGCAGCGGGCAGATCGGATCGGTGCTGGAAGTGATCCGCACCATTGCCGAGCAAACCAACCTGCTGGCGCTCAACGCCGCCATCGAAGCCGCCCGTGCAGGCGAAGCCGGGCGTGGTTTTGCCGTGGTGGCAGATGAAGTGCGTGGTCTGGCCCAGCGTACCCAGTTGTCGGTGGAGGAAATTCGCCAGGTCATCGAAGGCTTGCAGCAAGGCACCCAGGATGTGGTGGGCGCGATGCAGCAAGGCCAGCGCCAGGCCCAGGACAGCGCCGCGCGGATGGAACAGGCGCTGCCGGCGCTACAACGTATTGGCGAGGCAGTGGCAGTGATCAGCGACATGAACCTGCAGATTGCCTCGGCGGCTGAAGAGCAGAGCGCCGTAGCCGAAGAGGTGAACCGCAATGTGGCTGGCATTCGCGATGTGACCGAATCGCTGGCAGGCCAGGCCGATGAGTCAGCGCGGATCAGCCAGGCCCTGAACCGGCTGGCCAACCAGCAGCAGGCGCTGATGGAGCAGTTCCGCGTCTAACCTGTCAGGACCAGTGCGCCTTCTTCGCGGGTGAACCCGCTCCCACAGGGTTTTGCGCCAATCTCGAAGGCGGTACCAAGTTGTGGGAGCGGGTTTACCCGCGAAGAGGCCCAGGCAGGCAACACAGCATCACCGTTTCTTCTAGAGCACATCTTATGCAAACCGCAACCAGATCCACCTTCTTCGACATCAGCAGCGAACAGGGCCTGTTACGCACCTCGATCGCCGTCACCCTGTTCATCGCCGTCATCGGCATCGCCTTCGGCCTGGCCTCCGGCTCGTTCTCCATCGTGTTCGACGGCGTTTATTCGCTGGTCGATGCCAGCATGAGCGGGCTGTCGCTGGTGGTGGTCAGGCTGATTACCGCGCATACCACCAGCGTGCAGATGTCACGCAAGTTGCGCGAGCGCTTCACCATGGGCTTCTGGCACCTGGAGCCGATGGTGCTGGCGCTCAACGGCATCCTGCTCAGCGGCGTGGCCATCTATGCGCTGATCAACGCCGTCAGCAGCCTGCTGCAAGGAGGGCGCCACCTGGAGTTCGGCATCGCCATGGTCTACGCGGTGCTGACCGTGATCGCCTGCGTGACCATCGCTGTTGTCGAGGCCCGCGCCAACCGCAAGCTGGGCTCGGACTTCGTGCGCATGGACGTCAAGGGCTGGGTGATGTCGGCCAGCATCACCGCCGCGCTGCTGATCGCCTTCTGCTTTGGCTATGCGGTGCAAGGCACATCGCTGGAGTGGGTGTCGCCGTATATCGACCCGGCGGTGCTGGCGCTGGTCTGCCTGGTGATCGTGCCGTTGCCGATGTCGGTGGTGCGCCAGGCCCTGTCGGAAATTTTCCTGGTGACCCCTGGCGACCTCAAGCTGCACGTGGATGAAGTCGCCAAGGCCTTCGTCGCACGCCATGGGTTGCAGTCGTACCGCGCCTATGTGGCCAAGGTCGGGCGCTCGCGGGAGATCGAACTGTATTTCATCGTGCCGAAGGCCATGGCCGCGAAGACCATCGATGAATGGGATGCGTGGCGCAACGAGATCGGTGATGCCGTGGGTGGTGAAGGGCCAGACCGCTGGCTGACGGTGGTGTTTACCGGGGATCCGGAGTGGGCTGAGTAAGCTGGGGGCGCTTTGCGCCCCTTTCGCCGGCAAGCCAGCTCCCACCTCGACCGCATTAGCCTCAAGTCATGCGCAAGCCCTGTGGGAGCTGCCTTGCCTGCGATGAGGCCAGTACAAGCAGCCGAAAACGAAAAAGCCCGCCACCGTTGCCGGTAGCGGGCTTTGACGTACTGCATATGGTGGGTCGTGTAGGATTCGAACCTACGACCAATTGGTTAAAAGACAATTGGGATCTAGGCCGATAATTCCACCTAGGGAGGGGTTTTCAGCACCATTCCGCGCCTAGGCACGCAGCCTCTAATGAAATCCACATTAGAGGCATGGCAATGACACATCCGAAGAAAGCAAAACGAGCAGGTAAGGTTTCAACCAAAGGCGGCACCGGTAAATCCACCGGCTCCACCAATCTGGGGGCATTCACAGCAGACGCTGGGTTGCGCACCCTCCTCATCGATCTGGACCCCGTCCAGCCTTCCGCATCCTCCTATTTCCCCCTGGAGTACACTGCCCCGGGCGGCATTTTCGAGCTGCTGTCGTACAACGAGACCGACCCGGCCAAGATCATCTCCCGCACGTCGATCAAGAATCTCGACGTCATCATTTCGAACGATGCCAACAACCAGCTCAACAACCTCATACTGCAGGCGCCTGATGGCAGACTGCGACTAGCCAACCTGATGTCGGCTTTCGATGCCGATTACGATCTCATCCTCTTTGACACCCAGGGCGCCCGCTCTGCGATGCTGGAGATGGTCGTTCTTGCATCTGATATCATCCTCTCCCCCCTCCCCCCGAACATGTTGGCCGCGCGCGAATTCAGCCGTGGAACCATCCATATGATGGATGGCCTGCGCAGTTACGCTCGTCTCGGCCTCACCATTCCCCACATCAACATCATCATCAACGGCCTGGATGAAACTGCTGACGCGCGCGAGATCCACCGCACCGTCCGTGAAATCTTCGACGGGAACCCAGACTACACCGTCCTGCAATCGATCATTCCAGATGCCGTCATCTTCAAGAAAGCCGCGAGCCAAGGCGTGCCGGCGCATCGGCTTGAATATCGTCAACCTTCGAACCGTAAGTCGCCGGCGGCGCTGAACATCATCCGCAGCTTGGCGATCGAGGCCTTCCCTGAGTGGACGGACCGCTTCGAGGCAATGACCGAAGAGCGTGTAGCCCAAATCGTCAAAGAAGGGCGCTGAGATGGCCAAGAGACCCATCGTCATCACCGATGCCAGCGACATCACTACCGAACTGGTTCTGCAACTCGGGAGAACGCACTCCGCCAAGGACCTTCGCAGCGTCCAAACCCGGCTCACCTCCATCGCAGGTGATCTGCGCAAGTTCGGGTATCACTGGAATAAAGAGTCTGGGCTACTCGGAAAACTCGGAGAGCACCTGACCGATGCTCAACGGCAGCTTCTGCTCGACGCATCGCGCCTGGTTGAATCCATCGGCAACAACGTTACTCATGCCAAGGAAAAACTTGTTCGGACCGAGAAGGACACGAAACGCCGGCAAGATGCCCGTGATGCACTGGCGAAGCAGCTCGTTGCGCGTACATTCCCCTTGCCCACCGAAACCCATGAAGAACGGCTCGAGACGATCAAGGCTGCACTCATCCTGAATCGTGCACGACAGTTCCATACCTCCTACAACCCATCTGAATTCAACCTCTACGTCAGGAGCGATCTGAAGACGCCTGATCGACTCTACGGGGCCTCACCTGAGCAACACCGGGTCGGGAATATCCAAACACTCCGTTACTTCATGATCAGCGACCTGACCAGCCACCTTGCTTATGACGATGGTTCGTCGGTTGAGGAACGTCTGCGACTCCTGCAGGAGAAAGTGGCCGAAGCTGTTGGCCTGGCTGCCTTGACAGCAGACGAACGCGAGACCCTGCGCCTGTGGAAAGAGGCTCTCTCCCCCGATGGGGCGAAGCAGGAGGGCCAAGCATGAACAACGTCAGCCAACAGCAGCTCGACCTTCTCTGGCACACCTTGGGTCTGTCCGCCGAAAACAGACACCGGCGCACAGTTAGCCGCAATTACTTTCTCACAAGCCCAGGTTGCAGCGATGCACGACAGCTCGACGTGCTCGTCGCAGCAGGGCTCATGTCGTGCGGAAAGCCTCCAGCTTTTTGTCCCCAGGATGAAGTTGTTTATCGCGCTACGAGTCAGGGCCAGCACTTCGCAGAGACCAGCCTCCCTCCGCTACCAAAACTCACTCGGTATGACGAGTTTCTGGATGCAGACAGCGGGCTTGAGTTTCACGAATGGCTCGGGATCGAAAAACCCACGATTGAGCATCGTTGTAAGTCATTCGGCTACAGCGAAGTGGGCAGCCTGATCTCTATAGAGTCCGGCTGTCGCATGAGCTCAAGCCGTGCTACGGGCGAGTGGTGCAAGACCAAGAAAGACGCCAAGGCCAGTTACAAAGCGGCCTTAGCGGCTTCGAAGGCTCATCGCGCGGAGGCTGCATGATGAATCCTGCCTCTATTTCCCAGTTCGCTGGCACGCTTTGCCTGTACCTCATGAACTGCTCTGTGGCACTGGCGACCGCCTATGGCTTGGGTTCGATCTTCAAAGCCCCGCTCGCCGAAATCGCTCTGCAGGGTTCGGTCTACTCGGCCTATGCGCTCGGCACGGTCGGGACGCTGAATCTCCTGGTGCTGATCGCATCAGCTATGCGTGGACAACCTCGCCAACTTGGGGAGGGCTCCTGATGGACAAGCAGAAGATCCTCGACAAAGTCACCAAGCTGATGGCCTTGGCCAACAGCCCAGGGGCAAACACGAACGAGGCAGCAATCGCATTGCGCCAGGCCCGCTCGCTCATGGCCCAGTACAACATCGACGCAGACGAACTGCGGGCCAGCCAAGTTCTTGAAGCAAGTATCCCCACGGGCACACGTCGATCCCCAGCGGATTGGTTGCATGCCCTCGCCGGAACATGTGCAGCCGCATTCGACTGCAGCCACCTCTCTTACTACCACCCATTGAAGGGTTACTGCTTCAAGTTCCTGGGCAAGGGTATCGGTCCGGATCTGGCTGCCTATGCCTACAGCAGCCTCGTCCTGCAGTTACAGAAAGCACGTCGCGAGCATGTCTCGCAGCAGAAACGGTGCCAGCTGAAGACCAAACGACGCCGCGGCCAACTGTTTGCGGAGGGTTGGATTGGAGCAGTGGCCTACAAAGTTCGAGAGTTCGCGGGTGACCTGGCTCCGGAGATCAAGGCTGAGATCACGGCCTACTTGACCGTGCATCACCCTGACTTGAAGCAAAGCGACATCACGCCAAGCGAAGCCAAAGGCCACGATCGTAGCTCTCTGTACGCAGGTATTCGGCAAGGCCGGCATGCTCAGCTCCACCACGGAGTTGGCCGCACCGAACAGCCTGGCATTTCCCACGGGGGTGCCAGATGACCGACCTGAGCTATTCACCTCCTCACTCCATGGAGGCGGAACAGGGCGTCCTGGGCGGGCTGATGCTGGACAACGAAGCCTGGGATCTCGTCGGTGACCTACTGCAGGCAGATGACTTCTTTCGGGGCGAACACAGGCTGATTTTCACCGCTATCCAAGAACTGTCAGAGAAAAACAGCCCTTTCGACGTGGTCACGATTTTCGAGCAGATGGCCGTCCCCGAGGAGGTTGGAGGACTTTCCTACCTGGCAGAGCTGGCCAAGAACACCCCGTCTGTAGCGAATATCCAATCGTATGCGGAGATCGTGCGTAATCGCGCACACCTTCGTCGCATCATGTCCCTGTGTTTCCAGGGGACACGGGATGCAGCTGAACTTGCTGCTGACGCGGCGGAGGTTCAGGACACGCTCGAGCAGAAGCTGTTCGCGCTGGGCGAAGGTCGCGTTGTACGTGAATTCGCCAACATGAACGAGGCACTGCTCTCTGTCGTCGACAAGATCGACGCGAATTTCAACGGTCATGTGACCGTAACGGGGGTGCCAACAGGCATCACCGATCTCGATGAAATGACGCGCGGCCTGCAGCCAGCAGACCTGATCATCGTCGGCGCGCGCCCATCCATGGGCAAGACCTCGTTCTGCTTGAGCATCGTAGATGCCGCGCTGAACAGTAAGCCTGACGAGATCGTGCTGGTTTTCAGCATGGAGATGCCTACCGAGGCCCTCATCTACCGAATGCTGGCAATTTTGGGCCACATCGACCTGAGCAGGCTCCTGTCCGGTCAGTTGCAGGACGAGGACTGGCCCAAACTCTCCGCCGCCGTGCATCGCATGAGCGCATACGGCAACCGTCTGGTCATCGATGACAGTGCAAACCTCACTCCTGCTGCGATGCGCGCCAAGGTTCGACGCGCTAGCCGGCGCTTTGGGAGGCCCTGCTTGATCATGGCGGATTACCTGCAACTCATGCGCTGCCCTGGGCAAGAGAACCGGGCCAATGAGATCAGCGAGATATCTCGTTCCCTCAAGGGAATCGCGAAGGAATTCAACTGCCCCTTCGTAGCTCTTTCTCAGCTCAACCGGGCTCTGGAGCAACGTCAGAACAAACGACCAGTCAACGCCGATCTGCGCGACAGCGGAGCGATCGAGCAAGACGCCGACATCATCCTCTTCGTGTACCGAGACGAGGTGTACAACGAAAACACCGAGTTCAAGGGGATTGCCGAGCTGATTATCGGCAAACAACGCCAAGGGCCTACGGGCTATGTACGCGCAGCCTTTATCGCCAACCAAACTCGCTTCGCAAACCTCACTGCTGACCATTGGCAAGGAGCTGCCGCATGACGCTCACAGAATCCCATCTGATTACGCATGGCTGCCTTAACTGTGGCCGGCACTTCGCGCTTCATCAGGTACGGCAGGTGCATCCTGCTGAGCATACCCCTGAAGGTGAGGCAGAGGTTCTGGTATGCCCGGTCTGCGGCAGCTATGACCCCGTTCCTCTCTCGGAGGTGCCCAATGCAGGCTGAGCAGATCTACCCTTCGATCCCTGCAATCGCAAACACCGACCAATCGGCCTTGGCATTCGCGCACCAGTCTGGCGTAAACGCGGTTTGGCTGGATGCTCTCAGCCAGGTTGTCTCACGGCTCACCCAGTTCGGTGAAACCACGGTGCCTGTTGAGCTGAATGAGGCTCTGCAAGAGCTTGCACAGCTGCAGTACGTCGAGCTGGAAAGCCATGATGCTGGAACGCTGGCAGCGACCCTCCTTGGCCAACCAGCCCTGCTGACCAATTACTTCTGGTCAGTATGGGTACCAAGGCACCTCCTGAGCTGCGGTCTGAAGGTTGCAGTAACCCCCCATCTGACCAGCTCCGTGGACGAGGCTCATCACTGCACCGTGGTCTTCCGGATTCCTGGATCGCGCGAGACTGCACGTGAGTTCCTCACCGACCTGGCCACCCAATATCCGGGCTGCACCCCGGAAATCGTGGCCATCCAAGCGGGTGATGCACTTTGCCCGAAGGAGGCCGGATCCAATGCGTAACCTTCTTCGCGGCGCCCACGACAGTGTCCGCCGGCTTGCTGAGTTTGCCCTCTCCGAGGGCTGGACTCTCTCCAGGTCCAATAGCGGCCACCTGAAGTTCAGCAAGTCCGGCTTCGCACCGATTTTCACTTCCTGCACACCTAGCGACCACCATTCCGAGCGCAACACCCGGGCGTTGCTTCGACGTGCGGAAGTCCAAAACAGCTCCTCGCGGGGGATTCAATAATGCCGATCCGACACGTAATTATTCACCAGCTCGACAAGCAGCCCGACGGCAGCCCCGCCGTCCTTCATGCCCGTGACACTGAGCTCCCACCGTCCGATGCTATCGTGAGTCTCCAGGGCGACCTGAACGACAGCTACAACGCCAAGCAAGGCAAAGCGTGGGGCTTCTTCCATGGGGAGTCGGGTGCGTACCCATTCAGCGGTTGGCTGAAACAGTACCTGGAGGAGCAGCAAGACTTCACCAGCTTCAGCCGTGTGTCTGTCGAACACCTGCAGAAACTGCTTGAAGAGGTCAACCTGTCCACCGGTGGCCACGTGTTCTTCAGCCATTACCAACAAGGCTTGACTGAGTACTTGATGATCGCTGTCCTCCAGCAGGTCGAAACCGTCAGCCTGGACGGTGATCTTAATGTTGTAGCCTCTCGCTACCTGGACACCAGCAACTTCTCCTGCGCGGCCCGGATCAACCTGAGCGAGTGGCGCAACAACCCTAACTCGAAGCAGTACATTTCCTTCGTTAAAGGCAAAAACGGCAGGAAGAGTTCGGACTACTTCCGCGACTTCATCGGGTGCCAAGAAGGCGTCGACGGGCCAGGTGAAACCCGCACGCTTCTCAAGGCATTCACCGACTACGTCGAGAAAGAGGATCTCCCAGAAGAAAGCGCCCGGGAGAAAACCCACGCGCTGCTCGACTATGCCACCACCCAAACGAAGCTGGGGCAGCCCCTCTCTCTTCAAGAGCTGTCCCAGACTCTCGATGAAGACCGCCCTCAGGCGTTTTACGACCACATCCGCAATAGCGACTACGGCCTATCCCCTGAGATCCCGGCCGATAAGCGCACACTCAACCAGTTCCGCCGTTTCACCGGCCGCGCCGAAGGTCTGTCGATCAGCTTTGAGGCGCACCTGCTCGGTTCCAACGTCACCTACGACGCCGACACCGGCTCGCTGACGATCAAGAACCTGCCCACTCAGCTCACCGACCAACTCAAACGCCGCCAGTAAGGAGAACCACCATGAACGCAACCAATTCCCGTACCGCTGACAAGTTCGTGGTTCGCCTGCCGAATGGCATGCGTGAACAAGTGGCAGAAGTCGCCCGCAAGAACCATCGTTCCATGAACAGCGAAATCATCGATCGCCTCGAGCAATCGCTACTCAACGGTCAATTTGAGCCGGCGCAGAAAGCCCAGGGCGACGGCGCCAACGCAGAGGAGTTGAGATCCGAGCTGACCCGCGCATACCGGATCATCGATCGCCTGTTGCAAAATGCTGTTCCAACTCAAGACGACATTCAGGAAGTGCTGCACCTGGTTCGCCACTCTCCTCTGGCTCACCCGCACGTTGCTGCGGTAGGAGCTTGAGATGGCCGCTACAGACCTCAAAGCCAAGCTTCTCGCTCCAGGCTTCACCCCTACAGGCACCACCGCGGCCATGAGTGACCCTATCGCGGACACCCCATTGGTGCTGACTGTCGAGCAGGTCCTCCCTTGGGAGGATAACCCTCGTACCACTCGCAACCCACGATACGATGAACTCAAGGAGTCGATCCGCCACCGTGGCCTCGACACCCCTCCGCCTGTAACACGCAGACCTGGAGAGGAAAAATACCGGATCCGCAACGGTGGGAACACGCGAATCACAATTCTGAAGGAGCTGTTCCAGGAAACTGGCGACGAAAGGTTTCAGAGGATTAATGTTCTGTTCCGCCCATGGGATCAGATCCGAGGCGAGATCGTGATGCTCACCGGTCACCTGGCCGAGGATCTCAAAGGTGAGCTCAAATTCATCGAGAGAGCTGTCGCGGTGGGTCGAGCGAAGGCGCTTTATGAGGAGGAAAGCGGCGAGACCATTTCCCAGCGCGAGCTCGCTCGACGCCTATCTAAAGATGGGTACCCTATTTCTCAGTCCCATATCAGCAGGATGCTGGATACCCTGCAATTTTTGCTGCCTGCAGTGCCTGGTTTGCTCTACTCCGGTCTCGGTATCGACCGGATCACGAAAATAATCGCGCTGAGAAAATCTGCATTGGCTTGCTGGGACAAGCATTACAGCAATGAAGGCGTTGACTTCGAAATGCTGTTCCAGGACGTCCTTGCCCAGTTCGAGGGAGAAGCGGAAGAATTCCTGTTCCAGCGCTTCCAGGACGAGCTCATCGGCACGATGAAAAAATCGCTGCAGCTCGGCTACGAGGACATTCTGCTGGAGATTACCCAGCAGCAGGATAAGCTCCGTCGCTCAACGCCAGTGGTAGAAGTGCCGAGTACCGGCAAGTCCAGTAATCATCCCGCCAGTCTTTTGGGTACTGGTACAGCTTCACCGGTACCGGTACCGGCATCGCAACAGCTACCTGAAGCTACTGGGAGTTCGCCGAAGCCTTCTCAGCCTCCCCACCAGCCAGCTGCTCCAATGCCGGGAGCTTCGCTCACACCAGAGCAAGAGCAGGAACGGATTGCAGGGCATATCGCGTCCCCAACGAACCTCAGCCAGCGGGTGATCGAGACAAAAGCGAAGGTTGCCGCCCTCAGCGGGGAAACGCTGCCCGATTTCAACTCGAACTGCCTGGTCGCCATCCCCGTGCAAGCCGGCGGACTGCACCCCATTACCGACCTCTGGTACATCGAGCGTCAGATTGACCAACCTGGCGAGTTGCGCAACCAGGTAGCCCAACTGGCCGTGGAGATCCTCGAATCTGTCAACGGCCCTGGCGATATCCAGGTAATCGATGGAGGGATCGGGTTCAAGTACAAACAGCCGGAGACCGAAGTTGAAGTCACTGCAACAGCTCAACATACGCTGACACTGCTTCAGTCATTGAGCGGTGCGATGGCTATCGCACTCAAGATGCTGAACGAGCAACCAAACCCTGCCAGTGCATTGGGCGAATTTGAGTTTGCTGCCGGCCTGGGCCAACTGCTGCTGGGCCAACCTCTGGGTGCTGAGCAGGCACCAGGTGACGAAGGTCGTTTGAGTGACGGTGCGCTGGTCAAGTTATTCCGCATCATTCGGCTGGCTCGACGCCTGATCGACTTGGAAATCGAAGCGTTCAAGCGGTCCTCTCAAGACCAGGACAGCTGAACCCTAGATGAGATGAATGGGAGGGAGTCTCAATGTCCAAGTCAACACTTAACGAAGCGGTTCTCTCACAGCTGCTTGACCTCATGCGTAACGGTCAACTTCAGCGCTGTGTAGAGATGGGAGTTGAACCAGAGGTGCTGGGCCAGATCCAGCACCCAACAGTCCTCAGTTTGCTCCGCAATACCCCTGTTTCATGGGTCAACGTGTCAATCAACAGCTCAATGATCCTCAAGCTGCTGACCGGCGCCGCGCGTACAGAAGAGGAAACTCGGCTTATCGAGCGCGCGATCCGGCTGGGGGCCACGACCAGCTTGCTCGGCAAGTTCTTCGGGCTCACACCTCAAGAGATAGCCTTGCAGCGTACCGTCATTGGGGTGCGTGCCCCACGCGGTCGATGGCCAGAGCTCTCTGAAGATCAGGATCACCATATTTGGCATCGCTGGACCAAGTTGATGGATGAGAACCGAGTAGAGCTCGAGGACAGCTTGGCCATGCTTGACGTGGCCATGCTGGTGGCAGAAGAACTGAGTACCGACGGTTTGACGCTTGCGCAAATCTGGTCACGGATAACCCTGTGGATTGAGCAGGGTTTGTATCCCGGCAGCAAGGACAAGCCCCAGACCGCCGAGCGTCGGCAGCTCACGCTGCGGGAAGAGAGCGGGACACGCCGTACCGATGACAGCTGTATCGCCTCTTCCCACTCTGGAGAAGGCGATCACAGACGATGAAGCTCGCACGGTTCCCGATTTCCACGCTCCTGGATTCGGCCTCGGGGCAACTCGAGGCCCATGTTCAGAAAAAGAGAGCTGAGGACACCGCCCCTACTGCCAGGCCTGCCACACCTTATTCCGGGATCATTTTCAGCGGCAATCCGCATGAAACGGTCCCGCGTAAGCTCCTGCTCGACAATCGGCTTACTCCATTGGAACGCAACTGCTGGCAAGTCTTCCGGCTGCTTGTGAATGAAGATGGCATCACAGCCTTCCCCACCTACGATCAGCTGCGGCCATACCTGGGCATGAACCCGGGCAAGCATGCATCCAGAGAAACCGTGGCCAAAGCCTTGACCGTGCTTCGCCTGACGCGCTGGTTGAGCCTGGGCCGGACCGTACGCAATGAAATCAACGGTCAAGTGCAGGGCAACGTCTACCTCCTCCACGATGAGCCGGTAACGCCGGCCGAGGCACTTGAGTTCGACAAGGACTACATGACGTTGCTCATGCAGTCCACGGAGCACCAGAACAAAGCGATCAAGGACATCGCGGCAATTACCTGGAGAGAATTCACCAGCGATCCAGACGTTGGGCGACGACTTCCCTCGCGCATTGACACGATTAGCGATCGACTGAACGCCCAGACCTGGGCAGTTGAAACCAAACAAAATGCACTGCCTGCGCCTGAGTTCGGAATCCGAACTCAGCAAGACTTAGCCGTGGATGGACTGAGTTCGGAATCCGAACTCAGTACGAACTCAGCGAAACAGGGGGCCCTCCCCCTCAGTTCGGATTCCGAACTCAGCCTGAAACCACTGAGTTCACCCTCAGTTCGGATTCCGAACTCAGCTAGTACGTATACAAATACAGACAAGTCTGTATCTAAAAGCTCTGTACAACCGCGCGAGAGTGCAGGTGTGAACTGGTTACTTGCCCTAGATCTCCTCAAGCCAGAGGACCGTGTGAAGGCACGTGAGATCATGGGGCCGGTACCGGAGAATCTCCGAGAGGCGGTGATCAACCAGTGGAAGCATCGCTGTACTAGCGGGAGTGTCGCCAAGCCCCTCGCGTACCTGACGAGCCTTGCAGGCAAGGCCATACGGGGTGACTTCAACGCAGAGTGGAGCCCTACAGCGCCTGCTGCAACTCCGACGTCATCGCCAGCGGCCAGCGTGGTAGCACGGCCCACTCAGCCCGCCGTTCCCAAGCCGGCACCGACAGCGACTGCGATGCAGACAGCAAATTCCGCGCTGACCTCGCTGCAGGCCCTGCTTGACCCTCGACGCCGCGTGGAGCCCACCGATGAGTGATTGGATGGGTTCTACGATCACCCTGGGATTTGCCTCTGTTGTGATTGGTATGCTGGCGGGCCGCGTTTGTACCTGGGGCGCTTGCTGCCTACCTGCACTCCTCAAGCGCCAATGGCAGCGGGATGCACGGGAACTGCTGGGGCTGGATTCAGAGAAACATTCCGACCTTCAACCGGCCAGAACCCCTTCGCGAGTAATCTGGACCGCGCAGATTAGCTGCGCTGCGTTGTCACTCGTGGTGACAATGCATTTTGGGCCAACTATGCAGGCCTTCTGTGCCCTGCTGTTTACCTGGATGCTTCTGGCTTTGAGCTTGATCGACAGTGAGCACCACCTACTGCCGGATTCGCTGGTAATACCAGGACTCTGGGCCGGCTTAGTCCTCAACTCCTTCGGACTGTTCACGGTACTGCAGGACGCTCTTTGGGGGTGTGTCGTTGGCTTTGGCTTCTTCTGGTCTGTGAGTCAACTAACCGGACTAATCACTGGCCGAGAAAGCATCGGTAGAGGCGACATTAAGCTGTTGGCATTGATGGGTGCGTGGGGTGGCCTACAGGTACTTGGCTGGACTGTAGTTTGCTCTCTGCTAGGTGCAGGTCTAGCCGCAATGCTTCTCATACTCCTGGGAAAGCGATCTACCGACGCAAGAATTCCATTTGGTCCGTTCATCTCCGCCGCAGGCTGGAGCGCATTTGTGATTCTAACTCATTGATTAATAACCCATGGACCATTAGTCGAGTGATGCGGCCCGCATCATTCACCGGCATCGACACCGGCGCGAGCCAGGTCGAGTGGTTCCACCGGAATCCCCTGATAGTGAGGCCCGCATCATTCACTGGCACCGACACCGGCGCGAGCCAGGTCGAGTGGTTCCACTGGAACCACCTGACAGTGATGCGGCCCGCATCATTCACCGGCACCGGCACCGCCGTGAGCCAGGTCGAGTGATTCCACTGGAATCGCCTGATAGTGATGCGGCCCGCATCACTCACCTGATTCGACACCGGCGCCGAGGCCGGGTCGAGTGGTTCCACCAGAATCCCCTGATAGTGATGCGGCCCGCATCATTCACTGGCACCGGCACCGGCGCGAGCCAGGTCGAGTGGTTCCACTGGAACCACCTGACAGTGATGCGGCCCGCATCATTCACCGGCACCGGCACCGCCGTGAGCCCGATCGAGTGTTGTCACCGGCACCACCTGGGAGTGTTGCGGCCCGCAACACCAGGATGGTGTGCGCCGACTATGACAAATCCAGCACCCCGGGTTCTTCATTTATTACTGCGCGCCCAACAGCCTAAAAGCAGCATGGACATCGTTCACCCACCTTATATAAGGAAACCATGTCCATGGCTGACAACTATCAGCTCAACATCGGCTCCCTCAGGAGCCAGGTCCAGCTGACTCTCCACACCCACCATGCTGCCCGAATCTGGCTGGGCCGCCAGAAGACCGATGACAAACACAGCATCCTCGGGCTGGCGGGCTTCTGCCTCAAGATCAACCAGATCGACCGTGGAGCGGCCCAGGACGACCCATACTCGGACTGGTGGATGATCAGGATCGAAGAGAAGATTCAGGAAGTGGACGATGCCCTGAAGGCCATCGACAGCCGCCTGGATGAAGTGATGGCCCAGTTGCCCAAGGCGCTCGAAATCGGTGAGAACCTCTCCATTCAACCGCTGAAGCTGCCACTCTTCATTTCCAACCCGCTGGGCTTCAAGGGCGTCCATCTACTGACTCAATACGACGAAGTCGTCCGCCGCATCCTGCTGGCTCAGCACGTCGCCATGATCGGCCGCCGCGATGGCGAGATCTGGATAGACGAGGGTGCTCACCTGCTGCGCAGTCTTTTTGGACTGGCCCAGCTCCATCGATTCTCCGGTGCATCGCGTGACGACTTCGCCGCCAACAATGCACGGGCTGAAAACGCGCGCGAGATGTACAAGCGCTACGGCGACATCCCCCAGGACATCCTGGAAGGCACCCGCAGGTCGAACTTTGCCCCGCCCATCCGCCGTGGTTCCGCAGACCCGGTCGAGGATCTGGATGACGATCTCGAAGGCGAGGCCTGATCCTGATGCGTTTGGACCCCCAACCCATGGAGGCCCTGCAACAGGGTGCCTTCAAACCGCTGCAACAGGGTGCCTATCAGGCGCTGCAACAGAGTGCCTCACTAAAAGGCCTTTTAAAGCCCTTTAAAGGTAAGGGGGAGCTGATCCAGTTGGCGGAGCATTGCGCATCGCTGGAGGCAGGGTTGCGCGCCATTACCCAGGAAGTGCTGGCCCAGGTCCGTCAACATCCATTCGCCCTGCTGCCCGTCAGGCTCATCGAGCAAAACACAGCGGCTGGCACAACCTTTCTTCGCTGGCAAAGCGTGCAAGGTCGGCGCATGGGGTTTGGTGTCTGGGCGCAACTGGTCCACGCCCCCAAAACACCCGTCAGCCTGCTGCAGGACCTGTTCGCCCTGGAGCAACACCGAATCACCCTGAACATGCAGATCAGCCTTATCCACTTCATCGGCAAACAGGCCGCCGAGTGCGCAGAAAAGATGGGGCAGGCCGAAGCCGAATATCAAGCTCGACTGCAGCAGGTCATGAACCCACCTCAACACTGAACGGAGATACACCATGGGTACACCAGTAGTTTGGGAAGGCAACATCGGCAACGCTGCTGAGCACCGGTCGTTCGCCAACGGCAACAAAGATCCGCGGCACATGCTGCGACTCAACGTAATGTTCGACAACTCGATCCCTGACGGCCAGGGTGGCTACAAGGACCGTGGCGGTTTCTGGGCAAACGTCGAATGGTGGCATCAGGATGCCGAGCGTTTCGCCGCTCTCTTCCAGAAGGGCATGCGGGTTCTGGTGATTGGCCGTGCGATCATGGACACGTGGACGGATAAGCAGAGTGGCCAGGAAGTGTCAGCGCTCAAGGTCGAAGCCAGCCGGGTCGCGATTCTTCCGCACCGGATCGAACACGTATCGCTGTCTGGGAATGGCGGAGGTCAGCGCCCGGCCAATCAACCACAGGGGCAGCAACGCAGTCAGACCAGCGGCGCCCAGGCTCAAAGCGTTCCTCAGCCGACCCCCGAAGACATGCGCCACTACGACAGTTTTGACGACGACATTCCCCTGTGACCCCCCCTTAATTTCGCGCGCCACATCGTGAAGCTCCTGGTGACAAGGATGTTGCTTCGAGCTTCCCCGCCCTCTGGTGAATCCTCTCCATTTCATCTGACCACAGCTTGGCAGGCGTTTATTCAGGCGCCGTTCGTGAAGTTACTGGGAGCAAGGACAGATCGTCGCAACCGCCCACTCTGGACGCAGCGTCTGATGCAAGGCGACTTCCGCTGCCCAGGGCGGCCCGCCTCGTGAAGCTCCCGAGTCCAGGTCGGGAAGTCGTTTCCGAAGGGGCGCTGCAAGCAGCGCTTGCCCAGGTCAGGGGCAACGATGAAATCATTGCATTGGCAAATTACCATTTCCTGACGGCATCTCCGCCTTACAACTGCTAACTTGTACCGAACTGAGCTGCCACGGCGGTAAAAAGCGCATCATCGTAGGATTACCGGACACAGGATCGTTTGAGGCGTGACTTGCCCGGCAGGAACAGGGGCGTTGGTGAGGACCATTCGATGCAGAGCGGAATTGCCCAGGGGCGAAAAGCGGATAGGCGCCATTTCAACAACCCCCACCCTACGGTGGAGGCAGCAGGGGTGGAGGCCGCCGAGAAAGGGCTTCCCGTGTACGTCTGCCCGTACAAGCACCCCGCCATGCTGGCCTCCTGGCTGAAAGGGTACAAGCGCGCCCAGCAGCTTTGTCTTTCTTGGGATTAGCCATGATGACTAAACCTATTGCTAGCCACATGCTACCATCCGAACTCCCACTGAACTGCGGTACTGTGAACAATGGAACTGAAGACCTTTGATGCTGTAGTTGAGAAAGCATTGTTAGCTTTTTATGAATGCTTCCCCACCCCTATTCAGATTGACCCAAATATTGTTGGTCTTTCAGAAGAAGAGCCCAACCGGTCCGACATGAATAAACCCTTACACTCAGTGGTGAATCGCCCCTGGTTTCCTAGACACTCTCCAAGCTCAGGAAATAGCGTTTCT
>NZ_JALLKV010000338.1:0-235 GCF_023093815.1 Pseudomonas sp. PNPG3 | reverse complement strand
GTCGGTGCCGAGGGAATTGCAGAAGGTCAGCCAGGGCTTTCCCGTATCCGTCCCGTCGATGCGGTAGTGAAGGCGATGGGCGGGCAGGTCGAGGCAGGGCATGTCACGGTTCCGGAAAAGCAAGGCGGGCGCGCGGGTCCGGCCGCGCGCCCGTGGTGTCGCGAGATCAGGCGGCGGCAAGCCGCATCCGGTTGCGCTGGCGCTCGTTGCTGAAGGCGAAGACCATCATCGCCAC
>NZ_JALLKV010000337.1:0-235 GCF_023093815.1 Pseudomonas sp. PNPG3 | reverse complement strand
CTTAGAAACATCGGCGGCATCTCATATATCCTCGTACTACCGCTTTTCTTGTTATCGCTGTTTCACGTGAAACTTATCTGTAGCGACATACTCTAGAAAACTAGATGTCGATAAAACCATTAAAAGTGTCAGCGATACATAAGTCACTCTATAGTGTGATGGCACCATAGCGCATCTGCTGGTGTGCATTTAATCTTGTTATGTTTCACGGGAAACAATTGCTCACATAACACGA
>NZ_JALLKV010000336.1:0-235 GCF_023093815.1 Pseudomonas sp. PNPG3 | reverse complement strand
CCAGCGGCAGCATCACGATCGACGGCACGACGCTGACCCAGGGCGAGATCACCGTCGACCTCACGACCGTCGCGACCGACGAGAACGCGCGCGACGAGTACTTCCGCAGCACGGCGGTCGACACCGGCACCTACCCGGAGGCGACCTTCGCCCTGGACGGGGACGTCGACCTCGCCGCCCTCGCGGCCGACGGCACGCAGACCGCGACCGTCGCCGGGACCCTGGAGATCAACGG
>NZ_JALLKV010000335.1:0-235 GCF_023093815.1 Pseudomonas sp. PNPG3 | reverse complement strand
GGGCTGATCCCGCCGGACGCTCGGAACTCGCCGGACGCGCGGGACGACCGCCGATCGACGGCCGCGAGCCGCCCGTCGGCTTCGGGTCAGATGCTGACGTCCAGCAGGGTCGGCAGATGGTCGGACGCCCCGGCGAGCCGCTCGGCGGGGACGCGCTCGGTCGCGGTGACCGCATGCGCGGCGCGCACCGTCACATCCGCGGTGGTGAGGATCGCGTCGATCCGCCGCTGCGGAC
>NZ_JALLKV010000334.1:0-235 GCF_023093815.1 Pseudomonas sp. PNPG3 | reverse complement strand
TGTGCGCCTGCACGTGACCGTGTAAGGCTTGCAGCGCCTCATGTAGGAGCGGCCTTGTGTCGCGATGGGCCGCGAAGCGGCCCCAGGATCGGCCTGCGAAAGCGGGTATTCCTGTGAGATCGTCAGGGCCGCTTCGCGCCCCATCGCGACACAAGGCCGCTCCTACAAGGGAAGCGTGCCGCGGCCTGGAGGTTTGCAGGCATTAAAAAACCCGGCCAAGGCCGGGTTTTTTGCG
>NZ_JALLKV010000333.1:0-236 GCF_023093815.1 Pseudomonas sp. PNPG3 | reverse complement strand
ATCCTGCTGTCGGCGTGGGCCGCGCAGCGCACCGCCGACCTCGTCGACGGCGCTGATACCGCCTCTGATCTCGCCCCTGATCTCGCCGCCGAGCATGCCGACCAGCTGGACGCCGTCCGGCCCGACCGCTTCACCCCCGTCCTGGAGGAGGCCCGATGAGCCCCACGACCATCGCCCTGACCGTCAACGCCGAGGAGGCCGAGGTCCCCGCGATCTGGACCGTCCGCGATCTCGTG
>NZ_JALLKV010000332.1:0-237 GCF_023093815.1 Pseudomonas sp. PNPG3 | reverse complement strand
AAGAGCGGCAAGGCGGCGCTTAGCCTTATGCCATGGGTATTTTCGGGGGAATAATTTATGGCCTGTGGGCAGCCGCCTTGAGCTGGTGGGATATTCGCGAGCGGCGCTTGCCCGATGCGCTGACCATCCCGGCTGGGGTGTTATCGGTCACCTTTGCCACTTGGGGCGGGTTAACGTGGCCGTTGCTGTACCTCCTAGTGGCGCTTTTTGGCGCCGGCATCGGCGGGGGAGATATTA
>NZ_JALLKV010000331.1:0-237 GCF_023093815.1 Pseudomonas sp. PNPG3 | reverse complement strand
ACTAAAGCTGATCAATCATCAACTCGAGAGGATGCCGACGGCCATGGATTTCATCCGGACAGCAACGCCCATCAGCCTTGCCCACCGGGATATCCATCGCCATGCCAGCATCGATCACGCTCTCGAATCTGACCCTGTCCGCGCCTGACGGCCGGGTTCTCCTTTCCAACATCGATCTCAGTTTCGGCCCTGAACGGACCGGCCTTGTCGGCCGCAACGGCATCGGCAAGACAACGC
>NZ_JALLKV010000330.1:0-237 GCF_023093815.1 Pseudomonas sp. PNPG3 | reverse complement strand
TGCTTGGCGTCCTCGGCCACCGACTTCACGCCGTCCGTGGCGCGGTGGGCCGCCTGCGTGGCGGTGCCCCCCTGGTGTGCGCTGGACGTGGGGTCCTTGACGTCGTCCACCTTCACACCGGTGCCGGCGGCCACGGTGGAGTTGGTGTTGACGGGGGACGCGGACACGCGCGGCGACGCGGTGGCCGGGGTCTTCCAGGGATCCTGCACCGGACGGGAGGCGCGCCATGCGGCCACA
>NZ_JALLKV010000329.1:0-237 GCF_023093815.1 Pseudomonas sp. PNPG3 | reverse complement strand
TACTTCCCCAAAAACTTATCTTTGCCAGTTGAATCCACCTTGAGCTCTTGTTTTTCCCATCCGTCCACCTGATCCCATACATATACCAATGTGGTGGGTAATCTTTGATCCATGCAAAGTTTCGATGTCGGATCACCTGAGTAAAGAATCCCATCATGGTCTCAGCACTATCATCCAACTGTTTTTGGGATCTTGCAATGTGACGACCGCCAATAGCCCCCGCACTAAACAAGAGGA
>NZ_JALLKV010000032.1:0-65306 GCF_023093815.1 Pseudomonas sp. PNPG3 | reverse complement strand
CCTCCTCCTCCCTTCAAGTCTAACCATACAAGCTGGCTTGCCGGCGATAGGGCCATCACAGGTATACCCTGTATACTTGCCAGCTGTCCCAGTCTTCGAGGTACCGCCATGCCATCTGCCATTTCCACTGACGTGCTGATCGTCGGCGCCGGGGTCGCAGGCCTCTGGCTCAATGCCCGCCTGCGCCGGCTGGGCTACTCGACAGTACTGGTGGAACGCGCCAGCCTTGGCGGCGAGCAGACCATCAAGTCTCAGGGCATCATCCATGGCGGCACCAAGTACGCCCTGCATGGCGCCCTCACCGGCGCTTCGGAAGCCATCGCCGACATGCCGCGACGCTGGCGCGAAGCGCTGAGCGGCAGCGGCGAGCTGGACCTGACCCGCACTCGCCTGCTGTCCGACGCGCATTACCTGTGGTCGCCTGGCACCCTGGCCGGCAATCTCACCAGTTTCTTCGCCAGCAAGGCCGTGCGTGGCAGGGTCGACCAGGTGAAGGGCGAGCAACTTCCGCCCGCGCTGCAGGACCGCGCCTTCAAGGGCAAGGTCTATCGCCTGGCCGAGCTGGTCATCGACGTGCCCAGCCTGCTGGCCAACCTGGCCGTGCTGGCAGGCGACAGCCTGCTGGCCGGTGAGCACATCGAGCCGCTGCGCGAGGGTGAAGACCTGGTTGGCCTGCGCGTCGACGAGCGCGACATCCGCGCCCAGCGTATCGTGCTCAGCGCCGGCGCCGGCACCGAGCAGCTGCTGCATGCCCTGGGCCTGAACCAGCCAGCCATGCAGACACGCCCGCTGCATATGGTGATGGCCAAGGGTGCCAACCTTAAACCGCTTTACGCCCATTGCCTGGGCGGCGGGCCGAAGCCACGGGTGACGGTGACCACCCACCCGGCCGCCGATGGCCAGTGGGTCTGGTACCTGGGTGGCGACCTGGCCGAAGGCGACGGCGTTGCCCGCGAGCCGGCTGCGCAAATCGCCGCGGCACAGAAAGAAATCGCCAGCCTGCTGCCATGGGTCGACCAGAGCCAAGTGCGCTGGGCCACCCTGCGGGTCGACCGAGCGGAACCGGCGCAATCGGGCCTGGTACGCCCGGACAACGCCTTCCTCGCCGACCAGCAACGCCTGCTGGTGGGCTGGCCAACCAAGCTGGCCCTGGCACCGGACTTCAGCGACCGGGTCATCAGCCACCTGGAGCGCGACGGTATCCGCCCACAGGCGCAGGCCGACCTGGCTGACCTGCCACGCCCACCGCTGGGCGTACCGGCCTGGGAGCAACTGCTGCCATGAGCCTGCCGACCCTGCACGACTTCCATCGCCCCTTGGGCAGCACCGGCTTCAAGGTTTCGCCGCTCGGCCTGGGCACGGTCAAGCTGGGCCGCGACCAGGGCGTGAAGTACCCTACCGGTTTCACCATCCCCGGCGACGACGAAGCCCGCCTGCTGCTGGCCCAGGCCCGCGAGCTGGGTATCAACCTGATCGACACCGCCCCAGCCTACGGCCGCAGCGAAGAACGCCTGGGCCCGCTACTGCGCGGCCAGCGCGATGAATGGGTGATCGTCAGCAAGGTTGGCGAAGAGTTCGACAACGGCCAATCGCACTTCGATTTCAGCGCCGCCCATACCCGCCGCTCGGTGGAGCGAAGCCTGCGGCGCCTGGAAACCGACCGCATCGAATTGGTGCTGGTGCATTCGGACGGCAACGACCTGGCGATCCTGGAACAGCAGGAGGTCTACCAGACCCTTGCCGAGCTCAAGCAGGAGGGCAAGATCCTCGGCTTCGGCCTGTCTGGCAAGACCGTCGCCGGCGGCCTGAAGGCACTGGAGCAAGGCGACTGCGCCATGGTCACCTACAACCTCAACGAACAGGCAGAACGCCCGGTGCTGGACTACGCTGCCGAACACGGCAAGGCCATCCTGGTGAAGAAGGCACTGGCCAGTGGGCATATCTGCCTTGCCCCGGGCGTTGACCCGGTACAAGCCAGTTTCGAGCTGCTGTTCGCCCACCCGGGCGTGAGCAGTGCTATCGTCGGCACCATCAATCCGTTGCACCTGGCCCACAACGTGGCCACCGTCGCCCGTATTCTGGGCCAGCATTGAGTTGCCCCAGGCCCATGGGCCTGGACTGACCCGACGCAAGGAGGAGCCTCGTGGCGCGAACGCTGATCCGCAAGAACCCGAGCAACTTCAAGACACTACCGCTACATGTCGAGGCCACGCCCGAAGGTCTGATCTACCAGAGCATCGGGATGCCGCTGAATTTTGCCCAGATCCAACAACGGCGCAAGGCTATCCAGCTACCCGACGTGCAGCGCTTCGTGATCGAACTGGCCAACCTTGGCGTGTCGGTACGGCTGACCCTGCATTGGCAGAACCGCGATTACTGGGTGCTGGTACGTCAGCGCCGGCAAGACCGTGGCGATGTGGTGCTGAAACTGATTTCCGGCTATGTGCCGGCGCAGGAGCTGAACCTGCCATTGCACACGGCCGTGCAGGAAGTGGCCGAGGAATGCTTGCTGGAAACCCCGGAAGGCTGGCTGGGCGGGCGCTTCAACGACACCTGGTTGCCGGTGCCCTACGCTGCCGCCCTGCACTACCGCGAAACGCCGCACTTCGTGCTGGCCCCGGAATCGGGTGCCGCGCGCCCGGTGCACTGCGGCAAGCTGATGCTGCTGGAACGGCCGCGGGCGTATGTGCACTTGCCCACCGCCTCGCTGCAACTGATCTACGACATGCGCCTGCAGGTACCCCGGGACGCCAAGAAGCTCAGCCTGTTCCACGTTGATGAGCGGCTGGAGGGCGACCAACTGGTGGCGCGGCTAAATCGCAAACGACCAGACCTGTACCTGATGCCATTGAAGGACGGCCAGCCACTGGCTGAGCTGTATACCGTGAAGAAGGACGAACTGGTGCCGGCGAGCACGCGCGGGCTGTACCTGGCCGAAAGTTTTGCCCGGCAGGAAGGCTGGGTGGTCACGGACGAGCGGGTGCGCTGGAAGGATTGGGTGAAGCAGCAGGGGTTGGTGGAGAACAAGCCGGTGCGGGCATCGCACCTGCAGCGGTTTGGCGACAAGGCGCTAGCGCTGCTGGAGCGGGCGCGTACTTCGCTGCATAAATGATGATTGGGGCCGCCAGGCGGCCCTTCGCGGGCATGCCCGCTCCCACAGGAGCGGTGTAATCCTCAAGCCTGCGCCGTACTTGTGGGAGCGGGCACGCCCGCGAAGGGCTGCACAGCAGCCCCAAAGCATCAGTTCTTGCGAATCTTCTCGACAATCGCCGTGGTCGAGCTGTTCTCGACCAGCCCCAGCACCTTCACGGTACCGCCATAGGCCTTGACGATATCGGCACCCACCACCTGGTCGATGCCATAGTCGCCACCCTTGACCAGCACGTCCGGCTTGACCTGGCTCAGCAGGTTCTCCGGCGTACCCTCGGGGAAGCTGATGACCCAGTCCACCGCCCCCAGCCCGGCCAGTACGGCCATGCGCCGGTCGACGCTGTTGATCGGCCGGCCCGGCCCTTTCAAGCGGCTGACCGAGGCATCGTCGTTGACCGCGACGATCAGGCGATCGCCCTGGGCCCGCGCCTGCTCCAGGTAGGTGACATGCCCGGCATGCAGGATGTCGAAGCAGCCGTTGGTGAAGACGATCTTCTCTTTGTGCGCTCGCGCGTCATCAATGGCCAGCAGCAGTTGCTCCAGGCCCAGCACGCCCCGCTCGGAGCCTTCCTCACGCTGGATCGCCCGGCGCAGCTCGGGGGCGCTGATCGCAGCCGTACCCAGCTTGCCGACCACGATGCCCGCTGCCAAATTGGCCAGGGCCACCGCGTGGGGCAGGTCCTCGCCGGCAGCGATGGCCGCGGCGAGTGTGGAGATGACGGTATCACCGGCACCGGTCACATCGAACACTTCACGCGCCCGCGCCGGTAGGTGCAGGGCCGGCTGGCCGCTGCGCAGCAGGGTCATGCCGTGCTCGCCACGTGTCACCAGCAAGGCGCCCAGGTCCAGGTCCTGCAGCAGCTGCAAGCCCTTGGCTACCAGCTCGGCCTCATCGGCGCAACGGCCGACGATGGTCTCGAACTCGCTGAGGTTGGGAGTGATCAGGCTGGCGCCACGGTAGATGGAAAAATCCTTGCCCTTGGGGTCGGCCAGCACCGGAATGCCCTTGGCCCGCGCGGCCTGGATCAGGCTCTGGTGGTTTTTCAGTGCGCCCTTGCCGTAGTCGGACAGGACCAGCACCTTGACGCCCTCGAGCAGGCTGTCGACCTCCGCACCCAGCGACAGCGGGTCGGTAGCGAATGGCTCTTCGAAATCGATGCGCAGCAACTGCTGGTGACGGCTCATTACCCGCAGCTTGACGATGGTCGGCTGGTGCGCGATGCGCTGGAACACCGAGCGCACGCCTGCAGCTTGCAGGCTGTTGGCCAGGCTGTCGGCGGCCTCATCCTGGCCGGTGACGCCAATCAGCGAAGCCGGTGCACCCAGGGCGGCGATGTTCAAGGCAACGTTGGCCGCGCCGCCGGGGCGATCCTCGATCTGATCGACCTTGACCACCGGGACTGGCGCTTCAGGCGAGATACGTGAAGTACCGCCATGCCAGTAGCGGTCGAGCATGACATCGCCGACCACCAGTACCGGGGCTTGATCGAAACGCGGCATGGACAACTTCATGGGCAACCCATATGGAAATAATGAACAGGGACAGGATATTAGCACAGGGTAGACGACGGCTTTATGGCCAGATCACCCCAGGAAAATTCCCGTGACAATCGGGGCCGCGATGGCCCCGATCAGCGAGGGTTCAGGTGATATCGGCCTTGGCCGGCTCATCCAGACCCATGGCATGCAGGCGGGCATAATGGCCATTGGCCGCAAGCAGCTCGGCATGGGTGCCGCGCTCGACCAGGCGCCCCTGGTCCATGACCAGGATCTGGTCAGCTTTCTCGATGGTCGACAGACGGTGGGCGATCACCAGCGTGGTACGGCCCTGCATCACATGGTCCAGGGCAGCCTGGATATGCCGCTCGGACTCGGTATCCAGCGCCGAAGTGGCTTCGTCGAGGATCAGCAGCGGCGCATTCTTCAGCAGTGCCCGGGCAATCGCCAGGCGCTGGCGCTGACCGCCGGAGAGCAGTACGCCGTTCTCACCCACTTCGGTATCGAAGCCTTTCGGCAGCCGGTCGACGAACTCCTTGGCATAGGCATCGGCCGCAGCGGCTTCGATGTCGGCGCGCGGGGCGCCGGCCAGGTCGCCATAGGCGATGTTGTTGGCCACGGTATCGTTGAACAGGGTGACATGCTGGGTCACCTGCGAAACGTGGCGACGCAGGTTGCGCAGGCGATAGTTCTCGATCTCCACGCCATCGAGCAGGATCTGCCCCTGGTCGTGGTGATAGAAGCGCGGTATCAGCGCGGCAAGCGTAGACTTGCCACTGCCGGAGCGGCCGACCAGTGCAATCATCTGCCCTGGCTCGGCTACGAAGCTGATATCGCTCAGCACCTCACGCTCGGTACCCGGGTAGGTGAAGCTGAGGTTGCGCACTTCCAGGCGCCCCTCCACCCGCTCCTTCTCGACGGTACCGGTATCCACTTCAGGCTCTTCGTCCAGTTGCTCGAAGATGCTTTCGGCGCCGGCCAGGCCCTTCTGGATGGTCGAGCTGACTTCCGAAAGCTGACGTATCGGCTTGGGCAACAGGCCGGCGGCGGTGATGTAAGCCACCAGATCACCGGCAGTGGAATCACCGCGCAGGAACAGCACCAGGAACATCAGCGCGGCCATGGCGGTGTAGATCACCAGCTGCAGCATCGGCGTGTACAGCGAGCCGGTCTTGGTCATGTGCAACTGCTTGTCGGTGTTGCTCTGGCTGGCCTTGCCGAAACGCTGCTCCTCGTAGGCCTCGCCGCCGAAGCTGCGCACCACGCGGTAGCCCTGGATGGTTTCCGAGGCGACATGGGTGACGTCGCCCATGGCTACCTGGATTTTTTTGCTCTGCTTGCGGAATTTCTTGCTGGCGACGCTGACCATCACCGCGATTACCGGCAGGATGGCGACCATAACGAGGGTCAGGTGCCAGTTCATCCACAGCAGGTAACCAAACAGGAACACCACGGTCAGGCCTTCGCGGATCACCACCTTGATCGCATCGGTCGCAGCACCAGTGACCATGGTCACGTTGAAGGTGATGCGCGAGATCAGGTGCCCGGAGTTGTGGTTGTCGAAGTAGCGGTTAGGCAGCACCAGCAGCTTGTTGAACAGTTCCACACGCAGGTCGTGCACCAGGCACAGGGAAACCTTGGCCAGGAAGTAGTTGCCGAGGAACGAGCCCAGGCCCTGCCACGCGGCGATCAGGATAATCAGCAGCGGCACCGCCTGCAGCAGTTGCAGGTCGCGCAGGTAAGGAACGTTTGGGAACAACACCGCTTCGGGGTTGCTCAACCCATCTACGAAATACTTCAGGATCCCGGCCAGCATCGGCTGGGTCGAGGCAAAGATCACGAAACCGATGATGCTCAGCAGGAAAATGCCGACATAGGGTTTCACATAGCTCAGCAGCCGGAAGTAGATCTTCAGGCTGGAGGTGTGTTCCGCCGGTCGCGGTGTTTCGGCCATTATCAAGCTCGCTGTTCAGGTTGAACCGGAAATTTTACCACAGGCATCATTTTCGGCACTCCCCCATGGCAGCAACATGGCCAGGCCCACGGGCAGCCAGCTGATGAACCATTCGGCACGTGGTGTACCAGTGAGGCTGGCGGCATCGAACTGCATGGCCAGGGTGGAGTACACCCAGAAACCGAGCAGGATCTTGCCGAACAATGTGCCACGTGCGCGGACGATTTCGCCCAGGGTGTACAGCCACACCATGACCCACAGCAGCATGCCGGGCAGGCCCATCTCCACTGCGACGTGGGTGAACATGTTGTGGGTATGGTCGAAGTGCATGCCCACTGCATTCACGTCGTAGGCAGCGCCCAGGCCAAGGCCGGTCCAGGGATGTGCGGCAATCATGTCGGCCACGGCATGGAAGATTTCCGGCCGGTAGGACGAACCGCGCTGGGCGATAAGGTCGTAAACGAGATAGAAGGCCAGGCCGGTGGCAATGGCCGCCAGCACGGCAAAAACCCGGCTGTGGCGGTCACGGAACCACAACGGGGCCAGGATCACGGTGAGCACCAGGGCCAGTACTGCCCCACGGCTCTGGCTGAGCATGACAAACAACCCCAGGCACACCAGCGCTACCAGCCACAGCAACTGCAGGCCACGTTGCCGCGGCGGCTCGTAAAGCAGGAAGAGCACGGCCGAACCGATGACATAGGCGCCCAGGATCGGGTGCGATATCTCGCCGATGCCCTCCAGCCGGGCCAGCAATGGCATGCCCAGCACGCCGTAGAAATGGATTATCGAGATCAGCGCGGCAACGGCCAGCAAGGCGCTGCCGGCCTGCAACAGCTGACGAACGCGGGCTTGGCCAAGCTGGCCCAGCAGCGGGAACGCCAGCAGGAATACCAGGATGTAGAGCAGGCGCTTGGCCTCGCGCCCCGGGTTTTCTGCGGCCGACCAGACCAGGCTGAGCCCACTCCATACCAGCAACAGCAACACACTTCCCCACAAGGCCGGCTGACGCCGCCAGGCCTGCATTATTACGTGCCTTGCGGACCACGCCATTACCAGGGTCGGCAACCACAGGAACAGCACCAGCCCTTGCTGATAGACCTTGTTGCTCGGTGCCAGGGCAATCGCAGCCAGGAACCAGAGCAGACCAAATCCCAACCAGGCTCGCGCCCAGCTTTTTTGATACAACATCCTTTCCCCCGATGAATCAAAGCACCATCCAATGGTGCTACAACATTATTTTCGGCATTATTGCCGGTCATTCTGTTCGCCCGACGACAAGGCTCTATTCATGCAATGCTCCCGGCTCCCCCAGGTCGACTTCGATCAGCTGACACAAGGCGCACAGGTGCTTGAGGCAGATAGCCATGGCGCCAAAGTCTACCTGCTCGCGGATGGTAATTTCCTCAAGGTTTTTCGTAGGAAGCGGCTGATTTCATCTGCACTGCTGCGCCCGTACTCGCAGCGCTTTGTCGACAACGCCGCGCGCCTTGCACAACTGGGCATCCCCACTCTGGAGGTGATCAGCCAGCATAAGCTCGAGCTACCGGGACGAACTGCCGTACTGTACCGCCCGCTGCCTGGGCGTACCTTGCTGCAGATGTCGCGCGATGAGGGTTTCAGCTGGGATACCTATCTGCCACGCCTGATCGAACTGATCCGCCAGCTGCACCGCAGCGGCGTGTATTTCCGCTCGTTGCACCTGGGTAATGTAGTGGTCACACCCGACCAGCAGTTGGGCCTGATCGACGTGGCCGACATGCGCTTCTTGCGCCCACCACTGTCGGCGCGCATGATTCGGCGCAATGTGCAGCATATGGTGCGCTATATCGAGCGGGAGAACCTGGGCGACCGCTTCCCCCTTGCCGCCTTCGAGGCAGCTTTGCTCGCGCGCTGAGCGTCAGCTGCGCAAAAGGCTCTGCGAGCCGTTGCAGAACGCCTGCCAGGCCTGCTCCGGGGCCAGCGCCTGGCGCTGCCGGGCTGCTACCGCCGGGGCACCGATAACCGAGCAACGCTCGATCGCCTCGGCCCAGGCATTTTCATCGGCAACGGGCAGGTAGCCACCGGTGTCCTGCAACTGCTCGCGGAACACCTGCAGGTCGCTGCATACCACCGGCACGTCGGCCATGACCGCCTCCTGCACCACCAGCCCAAGGCCTTCAGAACGTGAAGGCACCAATAGCCAGTCGAATGCCCGATACAGTCGCTGCAGGTCATCGCGGTGACCACTCAGGTGAACGCGCCCGGCCAGGCCCAGCGCGTCGATACGGGCTTGCAGCACCTCACGTAGAGGGCCTTCGCCGATGATTGCCAACTGCAGGTCCGACTGCCGCACACAGGCCTTGGCGAACGCCTCGATCAGCATCTCGAAACCTTTGCTTTCCACCAGTCGCCCGACCGCGCCCAGCATCACCCCTGTTACCTGTGGCAGCTGCAGGGCTTGCCTGGCCGCATCCCTGCTCAACAACGGTTCGGCGAAAGCCAGCGGGTCCAGGGCCATGCGCAAGGTCTGCACCGGCCTGCCCAGATCGTGTTCGAGTGACGTGGCAAGTGTCTGTGAAACGGCGGCAATACTCAGCCGCTCGACCGGAAACATACGCAGCAGGCGAACATCGCTGGCACTCAGACGCGTCTTGCCATGGAACAGCACCTTGGCACGTACTTGCGGAACTTGATGCATCAATGGCAACACCAACCGCGCCACACCGACACCGTCGATCAGCACGACTTCAGCCTGTGCCTCTTTCAGAGCCTTGCGCAAACGCATTCGCAACCATGGGCGCAACAGGCGCCAGAAGTGCCGCCCTTTCAGCGCCCGTGACGGCATATGCCACTCCCGGGTCGAACCAAGCCCACAGCAGAGTCCGCTACCCAGCAGCAGCCAATTACTGATCCGGGCATCGGCACCCGCATGTGACAGAATCTGCCGATGCACCTTGTGGATGGACATGTACGGCGATCCACCCGCCCACATCATATTGACGATGTTCATGGGCCCTCTCCCGCTCACGTAAGGTGGGACAGCGACTTCATTGAACAAAAATGGTGATTCCCATGCCAATCACGGCACCCGCCACCAGCGTCAATGCCAACTTTATCCGATCACGCTTACGACGTTTGGCCTTGCGTTCCACTTCGATGGGCAAGGTCACGTGATTACCAAATCCAGTGTGCAATACTGCATCACCCTCCAAGGTGACCGCTGTCAGATTTAACTCAGCATAGCGTCGGGAAAGTGCCTTCTCTCCAGCATAGGCGGCAAATGGCGCGCAACGCTGGTAATCGCTCAAACGGCGCAACCCGGGGTTGAGCGAAAATGCCTGCCACTCGGCCTTATCGGACAGCAGCGGGTAGCAAGGCACACCGGCGATCAACCGGCGATCCCCCAGGTGGATGTACGGGCTGTGGATGGCCAGGTCATGGGCATGGCTGCGCAGCCACACCTGCAAAAGGTCGGGGCTGGCCTCCAGGATGGCCCGAGAGTCCTCGACGAAGCCCTGGCGATAGAAGTGCCAGTCGTCCTCGCAGTGAAAGATGTAGGGCGTCCTGACATGGCTGTAGGCCAGGTCGATAGACGGCAACTGCCCCAACTTGGGCCGGTTTACGAACACCTTGCAGTGCGGTTTCCAGTGCTCAGGCACAGCGGCATGCACGGCATCGTCACCGGAATCTTCGGTGATGAACACTTCGCGAATGGGCGCGGTATTGTAGCGATCGAAACTCTCAAGGGTGTCTTTGAGCAGATCGAACCGCCCACAACTGGTCACGACGAGCGTGACGTCACTCTCATTTGAAAAGCGCACCGGACTCCCTCCGCATTGCGACTATCGACTTTCAACGCCCGCTCCGTAGGCGCGAAAGTTCTAATGTTAGATGCCCAGCTTCAGGCGCAGCCGCTGCCATGCAGACAACGGCGGATGGGGCCTGAGCGCCGGGCGCATGTGGTCGACGATGCTACGTCCAACTGCCCCGAAACTGAAACGGGAAACCGCCAGGTGGCGGCCATTTTCTGCAATCTGCCGGGCCAGCTCAGGGTCCGCACGCAAACGGCGGAGCTTCTCCTGAAGGGTCGGGATGCTGTCATAGAACACTACGTTGTGCATGTCCTGCAGGCCCAGCGCGCGGTTCTCTTCCTCGCCTTGGTCATACGCCAGCAACACGCAGCCGCAGGCCATGGCTTCGAAGTTCTTGATCATGTATTCGCCCATGCCAACGTCGGCACTGACGAAGAAGCGGATCCGGTTGAGCGTGTTGCAGTAATCTTCCCCCGACTTGGTACGGGTCACCACCAGGTTCTCGACCCGACCCAACTCGTCCAGCAATGCCTTGCGGCCGCTGTAGGCCACGCTGTTGGTGCTGCCGACGAAGGCCAGTTCGATGTCGCGCTCACGCCCCTGGTCGGCCAGCAATTGCTCGTCGTAGCCCTTGGGCACGAACACGGCGTCGAAACCTTCCTGACGCAGGCGCTCGCTGACCATGTAGCCTGAGCTGATCACTCGCGCCCAGGGCAACTTGCGGTAATGGGCGCTGAACTTGCCTGTGTACTTGCAAGGGATGTAGTTCTGGTAGGCATCGTGCTCGAGTATGACCAGGTTCGGCACGGTACGGATGAATGCCGCCTGACGGATTTCCTGCTTGAAACGCAGGAAGAAGACAATGCGGTCATAGCGCTCGACCTGCACTTCGCGCTTGAAATAGCGGCGCAGATTGCGCTGGTCTTCGCTGGTCAGCCAGCGCAAGTCGCACTCGCAGTTGGCCGCGACGCCATCGTACAGGCGGTCGAGAATCGCCCGCTGTTCCTTCTGCACCAGAAATAGGACTTTCATTGGGTTCCTTGGGCGCTCTGCGCCATCGCAGTCAACCATGGGGCGCGGCTACAGCTCACGCCGCCAGAACAGTTCATGTCGGCGCACGGCCTTGCGAAAGAATTCGTTCTCGCCGTAAGGCGACGGGTGCCGCCCGGCCAACCAGCGCTGCAACAAGCGGCGCAGGCGGCGCTTGAACGGTGCTGGCGGCTGCAGGTCGTGCATCATGCCCAGGGCCATGGCCTTGTCGCGCTGGGTCGCAAGGTCCAGTACCAGGCTGCAAGGAGCCCAGGCCTGGACAGCGTCCAGCTGTGGCGGCAGGGCCACGCCATCACCACTGTCGCCCATCGGCCAGCGGTCGTTGTCATGCAAGTGGTTGGCGTAGCACAGCAGGGTTTGCGGCTGCCAGGCCAGGCCTTGCAAGGCTTCCAGCACCGCAGCCTGGGCACAGATGTGGTCGGGATGCGGGTCGAGCTGCGGGTGCGGCATCACCAGCACCTCTGGCCTGGCCATTTCCAGCAAGGCCCGCAGGTCGGCGAGCAGGTTGTGCCAGGTCGGCGCGCCATCGCCATCGGCCGGCAGCGGGAACGGGTTGAATCGGCGGAATACGCGAATGTCGGCGAGGTCGGCCTCGCGAGAAGCGGCCGGCTGGTCTGGCGCAGCCTGCATGGCAGGCAGTTGCAGACAGAAGTAGCCCAGCTGCACGCAACGCGATTCCGCCACACCGGCCCAGCGTGGCACGGCGACACTATCCCAGGCCCTCAGGCGGCCCTTCAGGCGCGCGGCCTCGGCCTTTGCCAAGCCCATCTGCTGATAGTGCTCGGCCTCGATTTCACCAGCGGTCAGGGTCACTACCCAGGTTTCGTCGGCCTGGCTGTAAAGGCCGTAAGCGGCCAGCTCGGCATCATCGGCATGCGGCGCGATCACCATCACCCGGCGCCGTTGCAGCTCGACCGCCGGGGTTATCCACAAGCGCGGCTGGCCCGCCAGCCGGCAATGCCGGCCACGCAGGCGCAACGCGCCAGCCTGCAGAGGTGCGGCGAGGCCGGTGAGGTTGAGGAAGCGCACGCCATCGACGCCACGCTCGAAGGTTTGCCGGTCGGCATGCTCGCCAGCCACCAGCTCGACCTGCGGGTCCAGGAAGCGCCCCAGCCAGCTGCTTTTTACCCGCAGCTCGAGGACCAGGGTTTCGTTGCCCTGCAGCACGCACTCAGCCTTGAGCAAGCCGCCGCTCAGGCTGGCAGGAGCCTCCCGGGTCTGCTCGCCGAAGTCGTAGGCGTAGTCCTCGCCTGGCGCGTAGAACAGGTGGTCGGCAAACCAGGCCTCGTGAGCCGCCCATAACAGCGGCAACAGCAGCAGTGGCAACCACCACCAGCTGAACGCACCTATGGCCACCAGCGCGACCAGGCCCGCCAACAGGCCCAGGCGCTTGTTGCGCCGGTGGCGCTTGAGCAACTGCTGCTTGCGACTCACGCCTGATACACCGGTACGGGGTTGCACCAGCGGTCCTTGTACTCGCGGTCGGCACGGCCGAACGAGAACCGCAGCGGCTTGTTGCGTGCACGGGCGTCTTCCCAGGCGGCCTGGGTATTGAGGAAGCTCAGCACACTGCCGGGGCTGAAGGCCTTGGTTTCAGGGTCGACACCACCATTGATGTACTCGACGCTGATCCATTCCGGCGCTTCGACACGGTAAACCAGCTGGATGGCAATCGGCTTGCCGTCCAGCAGCAGCACCGAGCCGATCAGCAACTCGCGCAGGCGTTCCAGCACTTCGGCCATGCGCTCGGCGCCGGTGGCAGGGAAGCCCCAGCGGCGCTGGAACAGGTCGCAGTACATGCTGGCGATTTCCTGCGCGCTGAAGTCGCCGATCGGGCGCACCACACCGCCCGCCTCTTCCAGCAGGCGCAGTTCGCGGCGCTGGTTGTAGCGGAACTTCTTCGACAGGTCTTCATGGGCGCGGGCCATGGCCAGCTGTTCCTTCTGCGCCTTGAGGCCGCTGAAGCGGCCCTGGTTCAGTTCGGACAGGTAGCGCGCGGCATGGCGCAACGGTGCAGCGGCGTCGGCCGCCGCCGGCAGGATGATCTCGGCGTTGCCCAGATCGAACAGGGCCTTTTTGCCGGCACGCTTGAGCACGTCCTTGGACAGCGCAAGGTGGCGCCCCCAGGTAGGAATGGCGGCTTTCAGCTCGCCGGCCTGGTGCCAGCCCAGGTAACGCACAGGGATCTGCGCCAGGTCCGCCAGCTGCTCGACCACCAGAGGATGGGTGGCGACACTGCCACCAAACCGGGCCCATGCCTCGGCATAGGCCTTGGCGTCGATAACTTGCCAACCGCGTTCGCGGAAGGCCTGGATACGGTTGAGCATCAGGCCTGCCCCACCAACGCGCGGACTTGCGGAAGCTGCCAGAATGCTTCGCGCACCGCCTGGTCGGAAAAGCGTTCACGCAGGCGCTGCAGCATGTGCTCGGCACAGGCCTGGCGTTGCTGCCCATCGAGCACAGCCATGTGTTTCAGACCCTGGGCCAATTGCCCCGCATCGCCCAGCGGGAACAGCATGCCAACACCCTCGACCACTTCGCGGGCACCACCACAGGCCGTGGCCAGTACCGGTACACCGGCGACCATGGCTTCGAGCAGGACCATGCCGAACGGCTCATGGTCGGAGCTCAGGGCGAATACATCGAACGCCTGGAAGTAACGGCGCGCATCCGGCACCTGGCCAAGGAAGTCCACTTGCCCGGCAATGCCCAGCTCGGCGGCCAGTGCCTTGAGCCTGGCTTCCAGGCGGCCCTTGCCCAGGATTGCCAGGCGGGCGCCAGCCGGCAGCCCCGGTAGCGCTTCGGCAAAGCCACGCAGCAGGGTGGCCTGGTCCTTGTCCGGGTGCAGGCGCCCGACGTTACCGACAATCCACGCCTGTGCGTCCAGCCCCAAGGCCTGACGAGCCTCGGCGCGTGGAACCAGGGCTGCTTGCAGGGCGTCGATGTCGATGCGGTTATACAAGGTCTGGATACGTTCTGCCGGCCACTGCGGCAGACAGCGGCGCATGTCGTCACGCACTGCGTCCGACACGCCCAGCAAGCTCAGACGCTTGCTGAACAGGTTGGCGAAGATGCGTCGCCCCTTGCGCTCGTAGTCACCGAAAGCATGGTGCACGCCGATCACCGGCAAGCCGGTGCCCAGCAACGCCACGTAGATCGGTTTGAAGCGATGGGCAATGCAAAAGGCAAAATTGCGCTCGGCCGCGATCCGCCGGAATGCACGGATGGCGCCGAGTTTCAAGCCGCGCACGGCCTTGGAGCTGAACTCCAGGAACAGCACCTCGTCCGAGGCGCAGCCTGCCGCTACCAGCGCGTCGGCGGCGCCGGTGAGGAACACCGTGGTGACTTGGTAGCCACGCCCCTGGAACAGGCTGGCGTACTGACGGGCGCAGTCCAGGAACGGCCCGTCATAGCCATGGCAGAACTGCAGGATGCGCGGTTCAGAGCGGCTGGTCATACGGGGCCGCGCCGTCCTTCACAACCAGGATGTCTTCCATGATCAGGTACTGCAGGTCTGAGCCGAAGAACATGTTCAGGGCATCGGTCGGCGAGCAGATCATCGGTTCACCACGACGGTTCAGCGAAGTGTTCAGCGACACGCCGTTGCCTGTCAGGTCTTCCAGCGCCTTCATCATGTCGTAGTAGCGCGGGTTGTACTCGCGCTTGAGCACCTGGGCACGCGAAGTGCCGTCTTCGTGGACCACTTCC
The DNA here is from genome assembly GCF_023093815.1 of Pseudomonas sp. PNPG3. Lineage (NCBI taxonomy): Bacteria > Pseudomonadati > Pseudomonadota > Gammaproteobacteria > Pseudomonadales > Pseudomonadaceae > Pseudomonas > Pseudomonas sp. PNPG3. The sequence goes on along the minus strand of NZ_JALLKV010000032.1, from coordinate 50,153 downwards.
GGTACGCGGGTCTTCCACTCTTCAGCCACTTCGAAGGTGAAGGTCATGAACGGCGCCGGGTGGTCGACCTTGATCATTTGCGGGGCGACGGTGTCGAGCATCGACGGGCAGAAAGGTCTCCAGCGTTCGCGGAACTTGATCTGCTCGTTGATGCGGTCGGCTACGCCCGGCACGCTCGGGCAACCGATGATCGAACGGCCGCCCAGGGCACGAGGGCCGAATTCCATGCGGCCCTGGAACCAGGCCACCGGGTTGCCGTCGACCATGATTTTGGCGATGCGCTGCGGCATGTCGTCGAGCTTACGCCACTTCGGCGCGTTCGGGTGACGGGCACAGGCAGCGATCACATCTTCGTTGGAGTACGAAGGGCCGAGGTAGACGTGTTCCATCTTCTCGACCGGTACGCCACGGGCGTGGGAAACGTAGGCGGCAGCACCCACGGCGGTACCGGCGTCACCGGAAGCCGGCTGGACGAACAGCTCTTTCAGGTCTGGGCGGGCAATGATCTTCTGGTTGAGCTTGACGTTCAGCGCGCAACCGCCTGCAAAGGCCAGCTTGCCGGTTTCACGCAGCACGTCGCCCAGGTAGTGGTCGATCATCTGCAGGGCGATCTTTTCGAACAGCGCCTGCATGCTGGCCGCGTAATGGATGTACGGCTCGTCGGCGATGTCGCCTTCGCGCTTGGGGCCCAGCCACTCGATCAGCTTCGGCGAGAAGTAGAAGCCCTTGCCCTTCTCTTTATAGCGGCGCAGGCCAATGACGTTGGCGTATTCGGTGTTGATCACCAGTTCGCCGTTTTCGAAGCTGGCCAGACGCGAGAAGTCGTACTTGCTGGCGTCACCATACGGCGCCATGCCCATGACCTTGAACTCGCCATCGAGCATCTCGAAGCCGAGGAACTCGGTGATTGCGCCGTACAGGCCGCCCAGCGAGTCCGGGTCGAAGAATTCCTTGATCTTGTGGATCTTGCCGTTTTCGCCGTAGCCAAAGAAGGTGGTGGCGTATTCGCCCTTACCGTCGATGCCGAGGATTGCGGTTTTTTCCTTGAAGCCCGAGCAGTGGTAGGCACTGGAGGCATGGGCCAGGTGGTGCTCGACCGGCTCGATCTTGACCTTTTTCGGGTCGAAGCCCAGTTGTTCCAGGCACCAGACGATCTTCTTGCGGTAGCGCTTGTAGCGTCGGTTGCCCATCAGAATAGCGTCGAGGGCGCGATCCGGGGCGTACCAGTAGCGCTTGGCATAGTGCCAGCGCGCCTTGCCGAACAGGCTGATCGGGGCGAACGGGATGGCTACCACGTCGACGTCGGATGGCTTGATGCCAGCCTGTTCCAGGCAGAACTTCGCCGACTCGTAGGGCATGCGGTTCTTCGCATGCTTGTCACGCACGAAGCGCTCTTCTTCGGCGGCGGCAATCAGTTTGCCGTCAATGTACAAGGCCGCGGAAGGGTCATGGCTAAGGGCGCCGGACAGGCCAAGAATCGTCAATGCCAAGGGATTAGCCTCTTCATTCGGTAGAAATGCGCCAGCGGCCTCTTGGGCGGGTGGCGGCTAAAGGGCGGGATTATAACGCAAACATCAGGATAGGCACTGCATTAACCTGTGGGAGCGGGCGCGCCCGCGAACACCGGCAAAGCCGGTGCCATGCACCGCAGCGCCTGCTTCGCGGGCACGCCCGCCCCCACAGATACCCCAAGGCAAATGCTTATTCGGCGATCAGCCAGTCCATGCGGAAGCTGCCGGCGGTTTGTGCCAGCTCTTTGGCCAGCCATGGCAGCAGCTCCTTGAGCTCTTCTTCCAACCCCCACGGCGGGTTGGCGATGGCCAGACCGGAGCCGTTGAGCCCCTGCGGGCTGTCCTGGTGGTGCACATACAACTCGACCCGCAGCAGTTTCGGTGCGCCGGTGCTGGTCAGGTCCTGGTAGAAGCGGGTCAGCGAGCGCTGGTCCTTGATCGGGTACCAGATGGCGGCGACAGTCTGGCGCATGCGGCCGATCGCCTCTTTCATGGCGGTAGTGCAGCGCTTTAGCTCGTCAGCCTGTTCGAACGGCGGATCGATCAACATGATCGCGCGCTTTTCCTGCACCGGCAGCAAGGCCCGCGGCACATGCCAGCCTTCACCCAGGTGCACGAACACGCGCGGGTCTTTCTTCATGTTCTCTTTGAGCAGCGGCCCGTCTTCGGGATGCTTCTCGTTGAGCAGGGCGCGGTCCTGCTGGCGCATCAGACGGCGAGCCAGCTCGGGCGAACCGGGGTAGTAGCGCAGCTCGCCATCGGCATTCAGACGCTTGATGATTCGCAAATAGTCGTCAGCCATGGCCGGCAGGTCATCGCGATTCCACAGGCGGGCGACACCTTCCAGGTACTCGCCGGTGCGGGTTGCCTGGTCGCCCTGCAGGTCGTAAAGGCCGAGCCCTGCATGGGTATCGATATAGGCGAACGGCTGCTCCTTGCGCGACATCAGGGCGATGAGGCGGGTCAGCACGATATGTTTGAGGACGTCGGCGTGGTTGCCGGCGTGGAAGGCGTGACGATAGTTCATGGCAACTCCTGCGGGGGTGGCAAGTTTACCTTGCCTTGCAGGCGGAGTCAGGCCTGGCTGCTGATCGGCGGTGACCTCTTCGCGGGTAAACCCGCTCCCACAGGCACCTCACAGAATTTGAGTTCTGTGCAATCCCTGTAGGAGCGGGTTCACCCGCGAAGCAGGCGCCGCCGACTCAACGGGTATTACTTGTCAGCGTGATACGCCGCATCAGCAGTCTCGAAGCGCTTGACCATTGCCTGCGACGGGCTGCCCAGCTTGCTCACCACGACGATGGCGATACTGGCGAACAGGAAGCCCGGAATGATTTCGTACAGCCCGAGGGTGTCGAAGTTCTTCCACAGGATCACGGTCAGTGCGCCCACCACGATACCGGCCAGTGCGCCGTTACGGGTCATGCCTTTCCACAGTACCGAAATCAGCACCACCGGACCAAAGGCAGCACCGAAGCCGGCCCACGCATAAGCTACCAGGCCCAGCACGCGGTTTTCCGGATTGGCGGCCATGGCGATGGCGATCAGGGCGACGGCCAGCACCATCAGGCGGCCGACCCACACCAGTTCGACCTGCGAAGCGTTCTTGCGCAGGAACGCCTTGTAGAAGTCTTCGGTCAGGGCGCTGGAGCACACCAGCAGCTGGCAGCTCAGGGTACTCATCACCGCCGCCAGGATGGCCGACAGCAGCACACCGGCGACCCATGGGTTGAACAGGATCTTGGCCAGCTCGATGAATACACGCTCGTGGTTCTCGGTGACCGGGCCTGCCAGCTCAGGATGTGCCGAGAAGTAGGCGATGCCGAAGAAGCCTACGGCGCAGGTACCGACCAGGCACAGGATCATCCAGGTCATGGAGATGCGGCGGGCTTGGGCGATCGACTTCACCGAGTCGGCAGCCATGAAACGCGCCAGGATGTGCGGCTGACCGAAGTAGCCCAGCCCCCAGCCCATCAGCGAGATGATGCCGATGAAGGTGGCGCCCTTGAACATGTCGAAGTGGGCCGGGTTGACCGCATCGATGGCAGCGAAGGTGTTATCGAAGCCGCCAGTGGAGATCAGCACGATCACCGGAGTGAGGATCAGCGCAAAGATCATCAGCGAAGCCTGCACGGTATCGGTCCAGCTCACCGCCAGGAAACCACCGATGAAGGTGTAGGCGATGGTCGCAGCAGCACCGGCCCACAGGGCGGTTTCGTACGACATGCCGAAGGTGCTCTCGAACAGACGGGCACCGGCAACGATGCCGGAGGCGCAGTAGATGGTGAAGAACACCAGGATCACGATGGCCGAGATGATCCGCAGCAGGCCGCTGTTGTCTTCGAAGCGGCTGGAGAAGTAGTCCGGCAGGGTCAGTGCATCGCCGTTGTGCTCGGTCTGCACGCGCAGGCGGCCAGCAACGAACAACCAGTTCAGGTAGGCGCCGACGGTCAGGCCGATGGCAATCCAGGCTTCGGACAACCCGGAGAAGTAGATGGCGCCCGGCAGGCCCATCAGCAGCCAGCCACTCATGTCGGAAGCGCCGGCGGAAAGCGCGGTGACCACGCTACCCAGGCTGCGACCGCCGAGGATGTAGTCGGAAAGGTTATTGGTGGAGCGATAGGCGGCGAAGCCGATCAGCACCATTGCGGCGATATAGACCACGAAAGTGATCGTTAGTGGATTGCCCATGCGTGTGCCCTGGCGTTTGTTTTTATGTCATGCACAACCGCGGCAATGGCGGTTGCACCCAGGCGGCGAATCGTATGCAACAACGCAAAGCGGGTGCAACCATTTTTCCTTTGCAAGTTGCACCTCCCCGTGCATTTTCCGAAAAATCTGATTTTTTGCTCCCTTTTGGAGCAAAAAACCCGTTTTTCAGAATAAAACACACCGAAAACCACCCTTTTCAGGACATGGAAATGGCTGTCGGACGAGTTGCACCTTTTCCGCAAAAAATTAGGGTTGCACCTGGTTGCACCTGAATTGTCCTACAGCTACTCTTGGCGTCAGCTTAGGCCACAACCGTGGCAATAACGAGGATAAGAAATGGCGACGACCACCCTTGGGGTCAAACTCGATGACCCGACCCGTGAGCGACTCAAGGCAGCTGCGCAGTCGATTGACCGCACCCCGCACTGGTTGATCAAGCAAGCGATCTTCAACTACCTGGAGAAGCTCGAGGGTGGTGCCACCCTGACCGAACTCAACGGCCATGCCAGCAACCTGGCCGACGACGCCGGTGAGGTCCAACCTGACCACAGCCATCAGTGCTTCCTTGAGTTCGCCGAGAGTATCCTGCCGCAGTCGGTATTGCGCTCGGCGATCACCGCCGCCTACCGCCGCCCCGAACAGGAAGTGGTACCGATGCTGCTGGAGCAGGCGCGCCTGAGCGCCCCGCTGGCCGAAGCGACCAACAAGATGGCCGCCGGCATCGCCGAAAAACTGCGTAACCAGAAGAGCGCTGGCGGCCGTGCCGGCATCGTTCAGGGCCTGCTGCAGGAATTCTCGCTGTCGTCCCAGGAAGGCGTGGCACTGATGTGCCTGGCCGAAGCCCTGCTGCGCATCCCCGACAAGGGCACCCGTGATGCGCTGATCCGCGACAAGATCAGCACCGGCAACTGGCAACCGCACCTGGGCAACAGCCCGTCGCTGTTCGTCAACGCCGCCACCTGGGGCCTGCTGCTGACCGGCAAGCTGGTATCTACCCACAATGAATCCGGCCTCACCTCCTCGCTCACCCGCATCATCGGCAAGAGCGGCGAGCCGATGATTCGCAAGGGCGTCGACATGGCCATGCGCCTGATGGGCGAGCAGTTCGTCACCGGCGAAACCATCGCCGAAGCCCTGGCCAATGCCAGCCGCTTCGAGTCCAAGGGCTTCCGCTATTCCTACGACATGCTCGGCGAAGCCGCACTGACCGAGCACGACGCACAGAAGTACCTGGCGTCCTACGAGCAGGCCATCCACTCGATCGGCAAGGCCTCTCATGGCCGTGGCATCTATGAAGGCCCGGGCATCTCGATCAAGCTGTCGGCACTGCACCCGCGCTACAGCCGCGCCCAGTACGAGCGCGTGATGGAAGAGCTGTACCCGCGCCTGCTGTCGCTGACCCTGCTGGCCAAGCAGTACGACATCGGCCTGAACATCGACGCCGAAGAAGCCGACCGCCTGGAGCTGTCGCTCGACCTGCTCGAGCGCCTGTGCTTCGAGCCTTCGCTGGCCGGCTGGAACGGTATCGGCTTCGTTATCCAGGCCTACCAGAAGCGCTGCCCGTATGTGATCGACTATGTCATCGACCTGGCCAAGCGCAGCCGCCACCGCCTGATGATCCGCCTGGTGAAAGGCGCCTACTGGGACAGCGAAATCAAGCGCGCCCAGGTCGAAGGCCTGGAAGGCTACCCGGTCTACACCCGCAAGGTGTACACCGACGTGTCCTACGTCGCCTGCGCCCGCAAGCTGCTGGCCGTGCCAGAAGCCATCTACCCGCAGTTCGCCACCCACAACGCCCACACCCTGTCGGCCATCTACCACATTGCCGGTCAGAACTACTACCCGGGCCAGTACGAGTTCCAGTGCCTGCACGGCATGGGCGAGCCACTGTACGAGCAGGTGGTCGGCAAGATTTCCGAAGGCAAGCTGAACCGTCCGTGCCGCGTCTATGCACCGGTCGGCACCCACGAAACGCTGCTGGCCTACCTGGTGCGTCGCCTGCTGGAAAACGGCGCCAACACCTCGTTCGTCAACCGCATCGCCGACCACTCGATCTCCATCCAGGAACTGGTCGCCGACCCGGTCGCCAGCATCGAGCGCATGGGCACCCAGGAAGGCAGCATCGGCCTGCCGCACCCACGCATCCCGCTGCCGCGTGAGCTGTATGGCAGCGAGCGGGCCAACTCGGCCGGCATCGACATGGCCAACGAACACCGCCTGGCATCGCTGTCCTGCGCCATGCTGGCCACCGCCCACAACGACTGGAAAGCCACGCCACTGCTGGCCTGCGCTGCCAGCGAAGGCACCGCCGCACCGGTCCTGAACCCGGCGGACCACCGCGACGTGGTCGGCCATGTTCAGGAAGCCACGGTCGCCGACGTCGACAACGCCATCCAGTGCGCACTGAATGCCGCTCCGATCTGGCAGGCCACCCCGCCGGCCGAACGCGCCGCCATTCTGGAGCGCACCGCCGACCTGATGGAGGCCGAAATCCAGCCGCTGATGGGCCTGCTCATCCGCGAAGCCGGCAAGACCTTCGCCAACGCCATCGCCGAAGTGCGTGAAGCCGTGGACTTCCTGCGCTACTACGCGGTGCAGGCACGCAACGACTTCAGCAACGACGCCCACCGCCCGCTGGGCCCGGTGGTGTGCATCAGCCCGTGGAACTTCCCGCTGGCGATCTTCACCGGCCAGGTAGCTGCAGCGCTCGCCGCCGGCAACCCCGTACTGGCCAAGCCGGCCGAGCAAACCCCGCTGATCGCTGCCCAGGCCGTGCGCCTGCTGCTGGAAGCCGGCATTCCTGAAGGCGTGCTGCAGCTGCTGCCTGGCCGCGGTGAAACCGTCGGTGCCGGCCTAGTGGGTGACGAGCGCGTCAAGGGCGTGATGTTCACCGGTTCCACTGAAGTGGCCCGCCTGCTGCAGCGCAACGTCGCCGGCCGCCTGGACAACCAGGGCCGCCCGATCCCGCTGATCGCCGAAACCGGCGGCCAGAACGCGATGATCGTCGACTCCTCGGCACTGACCGAGCAGGTGGTGATCGATGTGGTGTCCTCGGCCTTCGACAGCGCCGGCCAGCGTTGCTCGGCACTGCGCGTGCTGTGCCTGCAGGAAGACTCCGCCGACCGCGTGATCGAAATGCTCAAGGGTGCCATGGCCGAAAGTCGCCTGGGCTGCCCGGACCGCCTGGCCGTGGACATTGGCCCGGTGATCGACGCCGAAGCCAAAGCCGGCATCGAGAAGCACATCCAGGGCATGCGCGAGAAAGGTCGCTCGGTCTACCAGGTGGCCATTGCCGATGCTGCCGAGCTCAAGCGCGGCACCTTCGTGATGCCGACCCTGATCGAGCTGGAAAGCTTTGACGAGCTCAAGCGTGAAATCTTCGGTCCGGTGCTGCACGTGGTGCGCTACAACCGTCGCAACCTGGACCAGCTGATCGAGCAGATCAACAATTCCGGCTACGGCCTGACCCTCGGCGTGCACACCCGCATCGACGAGACCATCGCCAAGGTGGTGGAAACCGCCAACGCCGGCAACATGTACGTCAACCGCAACATCGTCGGTGCAGTGGTGGGTGTGCAGCCGTTCGGTGGTGAAGGCCTGTCTGGCACCGGCCCGAAAGCCGGCGGCCCGCTGTACCTGTACCGCCTGCTGTCGACCCGCCCGGCCGACGCGATTGGCCGCCACTTCCAGCAGCAGGACGGCGAAGGCAAGCCTGACCGCGCCCTGCACGAACAGCTGATCAAGCCGCTGCACGGCCTGAAGGCATGGGCCGAGAGCAACCAGCTGGCCGACCTGGCCGCGCTGTGCAGCCAGTTCGCCAGCCAGTCGCAGAGCGGCATCGCCCGCCTGTTGCCAGGCCCGACCGGCGAGCGCAACAGCTACACCATCCTGCCGCGTGAGCACGTGCTGTGCCTGGCCGACAACGAAGCTGACCTGCTGGCGCAGTTTGCCGCAGTGCTGGCCGTTGGCAGCTCGGCGGTATGGGCGGACGGCGAGCCGGGCAAGGCCCTGCGTGCCCGCCTGCCGCGAGAGTTGCAGGCCAAGGTCAAATTGGTGGCGGACTGGAACAAGGATGAAGTGGCGTTCGATGCCGTGATCCACCATGGCGACTCGGATCAACTGCGCGGCGTATGCCAGCAGGTGGCCAAGCGTGCCGGGGCGATCGTGGGTGTGCACGGGCTGTCCAGCGGCGACCACCAGATTGCGCTGGAGCGCCTGGTGATCGAACGGGCGGTGAGTGTGAACACTGCTGCTGCCGGTGGTAATGCCAGCTTGATGACCATTGGCTGAGGCTGAGGGTTGTTAACGAAAAAAGGAGAGCTTCGGCTCTCCTTTTTTATTTCCAAGAATAAATTCCTGGCAGACGAATATACCGCGCACAGTGCAACCTCGTCTCTATCACCTAAGGTTTCTCAACCTAGCACAAGTGCTAGTTTTACCGCCTCGCTCAAAGAGACATCATTTGCCTCGCACCACTTCAAATAACTTGTAGCGAGAAAAGAATGAAAAAAGAAATAGAAGTTACCGGCATCACGATCTTCGCCAAAGAACAATATGCAGGTGAAATCTGGACCAACCTTTACTCACCTGACGAGCCGCTGCAAAGCTGTGTAGTTCGGGATACAAACGTGATGGACGCCGTTCACACCGCAAAGTCTGTGCTGCAGCCCGGCAAGCCACTGAAGGTTTTTGCCACGATCACGACCAGTGGCCATCCACAACTGTTGGAAAAAATCAGGATAGGTGATTTTTCGAACTGAACTCTAAGTCAGCCGAGACTCAAAGTTGCTCGCCATACGTTGCGCAGAGCAAATCTTATCTAAAAGACCTTGAACCATTTCAGGAAGGAATGCCGCCATGGCCGAATTCAATGTTAAAAAAATAAGCCTCTTTGCCGAGCAAGATCAGGTTAGCACCAATCTTTATAACGCCGCAGGTAATGTTCGATCCTGCGTCGTCAGGGACAAAACCGTCATGAAGGCATTACACACAGCTCTCGTGACCACCGCATACAACGACGCTTATCAAATCATCGCCACCACCGATGAAACCGTTTCGCCCTACGTACTCACTGAGATCAAAATCGATAACACGCCCTGACAGCTCCACCAAATTAAACAAACTCACTACCCAGAGCAGGATGTTTTTTACGCTCGGTTCCTAGGTAGGCACATAGTGCGATATTTGCGGTAACTCATATTGATCATCACCTCGATCAATCGTCCTTGTCGCCAGTACCGATACAGTATCAAGCTGAATTACCGTATCCCAGGACTGCCGACATGGACGAGACTTTACTCAGCTCTCGCAACCTCGCCTTTGAACTCTACGAAGTCCTCATGGCCGAGGCCCTGACCCAGCGCCCGCGCTTCGCCGAGCACAACCGCGAAACCTTTGACGCGGCACTATCGACTGCCCGCACCATCGCAGAGAAATTTTTCGCCCCGCACAACCGCAAGGCCGACGAAAACGAGCCGCGCTACGTGGATGGCCGCGCCGAACTGATCCCCGAAGTGAAACCCGCCGTCGACGCCTTTCTCGAAGCCGGCTTCCTCAACGCCAACCGCGACTTCGAAGCCGGCGGCATGCAGCTGCCGAGCCTGGTCTCGCAGGCCTGCTTCGCCCACTTCCAGGCGGCCAACGCCGGCACCACGGCCTACCCGTTCCTGACCATGGGCGCGGCCAACCTGATCGAGAGCTTCGGCAGCGATGAACAGAAACGCCTGTTTCTACAGCCGATGATCGAAGGCCGCTACTTCGGCACCATGGCCCTGACCGAACCCCACGCTGGCTCGTCACTGGCCGATATCCGCACCCGCGCCGAACCTGCCGGTGACGGCAGCTACCGGTTAAAGGGCAACAAGATCTTCATCTCCGGCGGTGATCACGAGCTGTCGGAAAACATCGTGCATATGGTTCTGGCCAAGCTTCCGGATGCTCCGCCCGGCGTGAAGGGCATCTCGCTGTTCATCGTACCCAAGTACCTGGTCAACGAAGATGGCAGCCGTGGCCCGCGCAACGATGTGCTGCTGGCAGGGCTGTTCCACAAGATGGGCTGGCGCGGTACTACCTCCACCGCGCTGAACTTCGGCGACAACGGCCAGTGCGTCGGCTACCTGGTCGGCCAGCCGCACCAGGGCCTGGCCTGCATGTTCCAGATGATGAACGAGGCACGCATCGGTGTCGGCATGGGCGCAGTGATGCTCGGTTACGCCGGCTACCTGTATTCGCTGGAATACGCCCGTCAGCGCCCGCAGGGTCGGTTGCCGGACAACAAAGACCCGCACAGCCCCGCAGTGCCGATCATCGAGCACAGCGATGTGAAACGCATGCTGCTGGCACAGAAGGCCTACGTGGAGGGCGCCTTCGACCTGGGCCTGTATGCCGCGCGCCTGTTCGACGACACCCAGACTGCCAGCGACGACAACGCCCGCAAGCAGGCGCAGGAGCTGCTCGACCTGCTGACCCCGATCGTCAAATCCTGGCCCTCGACGTTCTGCCTCAAGGCCAATGAACTGGCGATCCAGATCCTCGGGGGCCACGGCTACACCCGCGAGTACCCGGTAGAACAGTATTACCGCGACAACCGCCTGAACCCGATCCATGAAGGCACCGAGGGCATCCAGTCGCTCGACCTGCTGGGCCGCAAGCTGGCGCAGAACAATGGTGCCGGCCTCAAGCAGTTGATCCGGTCGATCGCTGCCACCGGCGAGCGCGCCAGCCACCATGCGAACCTCGACCCACTGCGCCAGCCGCTGGAGCAACTGGTCAACCGCCTGCAAGGTGTGACCCTGGGCTTGCTGGGTGACCTGGCCCAGGGCAAAGTCGCCGGAGCCCTGGCCAACTCGGCCCTCTACCTCAAGGCCTTCGGCCATTGCGTGATCGGTTGGCGCTGGCTGGAACAGGCGATCCATGCCGAACTCGGCCTGCTCAAGGGCAAACCCGCCGACCGCGACTTCTACCTCGGCAAGCTGCAGGCCGCGCGTTATTTCCTGACCTGGGAGGTACCTGGCTGCCATAATGAGCTGGCATTGCTCGAGGCGCGCGACGACACTTGCCTCGCCATGCAGGACGAGTGGTTCTAAGGGGGAGCCACCGTGTACACGGAGGCTTCCACATGTTCGATACCAGCGCCCTGCTGCGCCAGCGCTTTGCCGCGCTGCGCAGTAAGGCCGAGCTGTTTTCCCTGCGCCATGTGAAACAATCGCACCAGGCGCTGTCGGTTCGCCGCAACGTCGCGGAACCACCCTTCTTCAGCCAGGACGAGGGCGCCATGCTCACCGTGCGGGTGAATGGCGTGGAAGCCTATGCCGCCACCGCCGACCTGTCCCAGGCCGGCCTGCAGCGCGCCCTGGAGCAGGCCGAGGCGCTGGCCCGGCAGATCGCCCGATACAACCTGCTGGACCTGCGCGAGCAACCGGTGACCAGCGCACGCCACGACCACATTTCGCCCAACTTCGACCAACCCGTGCCCAACCTTGCCGACTGCCTTGGCCTGCTCGCTGCCGAATCGGCCAGCGTGCCCAAGGACAGCCGCCTGGTGGACTGGCAGGCCGGCCTGGGCCTGAGCCTGGTCGAGCAGACCTACCTGAACTCGGCCGGCGCCGAGCTGCGCCACGCCCAGCGCTTCCTGTTCCCGGGCCTGGGCGTGACCGCCAGCGATGGCCAGGACAGCCAGAGCCGCAGCCTGGGCCGCGACAACTTCGGCCAGCAGGGCGGCTTCGAGGTCATCGAGCGCTGCGGCCTGATCGGCGCTGCCCGCCGGGTGGCCGACGAGGCGCTGCAGCTGCTGCAGGCACCGAATACCCCCAGCGGCCCGCGCGACCTGCTGTTGATGCCGGACCAGATGATGCTGCAGATTCACGAATCCATCGGCCACCCGCTGGAGATGGACCGCATTCTCGGCGACGAACGCAACTACGCAGGCACCAGCTTCGTCAAAGCCGATGACTTCGGCCACCTGCAGTACGGCTCCGCGCTGCTCAACGTGACCTTCGACCCAACCATCGGCGAAGAGCTGGCCAGCTACAGTTTCGATGATGACGGCACCCAGGCCAACAAGCAGTTCCTGATCCGCGATGGCCTGCTGCTGCGCCCGCTGGGTGGTGCGCTGTCGCAGTTCCGCTCCGGCCTCGACGGCGTGGCCAACAGCCGCGCCTGCGGCTGGAACCGTGCGCCGATCGACCGCATGGCCAACCTCAACATCGAGCCGGGCGACCAGAGCCTGGATCAGCTGGTGAAGGGCATCGAGCACGGCATCCTGATGCGCACCAACCGTTCCTGGTCCATTGATGATGCTCGCAACAAGTTCCAGTTCGGCTGTGAATGGGGCCAACTGATCGAAAACGGCGAGCTCAAGGGCATCGTCAAGAACCCCAACTACCGTGGCATCTCCGCGCAGTTCTGGCGCAACCTGGCGGCGGTCGGCGACAGCAGTACCTTCCAGGTGCTGGGCACGCCCAACTGCGGCAAGGGCGAACCCAACCAGGTGGTACGGGTGGGGCATGCCTCGCCGGCCTGCGTGTTCCGCCAGATCGACGTATTCGGAGGAGACGCCTGATGAAACAAGCTTTCGAAACCCTGGTCGGGGATGTGCGCAAAGCCCTGCAGACGGGCGAACAGTTCACCCTCGGCTACAGCGCCGAACAGTCGCAATTCGTGCGTTTCAACCATGCCAAGGTGCGCCAGGCCGGCACCGTGAACCAGGCCGGCGCGCAACTGCGGTTGATCCGCGATGGCCGCCAGGCAGAGCAACAGGTGACCTTGAGTGGTGACACGCAACTGGATAGCCAGCGTCTGTTCACGGCCCTGGAGCAACTGCGCCAGACCTTGCCATTGCTGGCGGTCGATCCGTACTTGCGCCTGGACGAAAGCGCCTGGCACAGCCACAGCCAGCAGGAGCAGCCGCTGCCCGAACTGAGCGATGTGCTGACCTTGCTCGAGCGTGAAGCCGGCGACCTGGACCTTGTCGGCATCTACGCCGCCGGCCCCATCTGCCGGGGCTTCGCCAGCTCGTTCGGGGCCTTCGGCTGGCACCAGGCCAACAGCTTCAACTTCGACTGGAGCCTGTTCCACGAAAACGGCGAGGCGGTAAAGGCCAATTATGCCGGGCAAGTGTGGAGCGCCGACGACTTCACCGCACGCCTGCGCCAGGCGCGGGAACAGCTGGGTTTCCTTGGCCGCCCTGCCGTCACGCTGAAGCCTGGCAGCTACCGCGCCTACCTGGCCCCGGCGGCCATGGACGAAATAGCCGGCATGCTGTGCTGGGGCGGTTTTTCCGCACAGGCCCTGGCCACTGGCAACAGTGCCCTGCAGCGCCTGTACAACGGCGATACGCGGCTGAGCCCGCTGGTGAGTTTCACCGAGCAGGTCAGCGGTTCGCTGAGCCCTGCGTTTTCCGATGAAGGCTCGCCGCGCCTGGATGTGCCGTTGATCCAGCAAGGCGAGGCCCGGCAGCGATTGATCAGTGCGCGCAGTGCGGCCGAGTTCGAGCTGCTGGCCAATGGCGCCGATAGTTACGAGTCGCCGTGTGCGCTGAGCCTGGCAGCAGGTAGCCTGCCGAGCGAGCAAATCCTGGAGCGGCTCGGTACCGGGCTGTACATCAGCAACCTGTGGTACCTGAACTATTCCGACCTGCCGGCGGCACGCATGACCGGACTAACCCGCTTCGCCACCTTCTGGGTGGAGAACGGGCAGATCCAGGGCCCGGTGAGCACCATGCGCTTCGATGACAGCCTGTACAGCTTGCTCGGCAGCCAGCTGGAGGACCTGACAAGCGAGCGCGAGATGATCCTGTCGACCAGTACCTATGGACAGCGCAGTACCGGGTCGAGTCATTTGCCGGGGGCACTGGTCAAAGGCCTGACCCTGACATTGTGACTGGACTTACCGGCCCTTTCGCGGCTAAAGCCGGCCCCACAGGATCTCCACGGCCCTTAATGTGGTGATATCCCTGTGGGAGCGGGTTCACCCGCGAAGAGGCCGGCACTGACAAACGAGGAAGTCATGCCCGAACGCACCCCGCTGGACCCCGTCACCGCCCGCTGGATCCCTTGGGTGGTGGCCATCGCCTTTTTCATGCAGTCCCTGGACGGCACCATCCTCAACACCGCACTGCCAGCCATGGCCCGGTCGCTGGCAGAAGACCCGCTGCGCATGCAGGGCGTGATCATCGCCTACATGCTCACCGTGGCCCTGCTGATCCCCGCCTCAGGCTGGATCGCCGACCGCTTCGGCACCAAGCGCATCTTCTTCAGCGCAATCCTGCTGTTCAGCTTCGGCTCGCTGCTGTGCGCCGCCGCCAACAGCCTCGGTTTCCTGATCTTTGCCCGTGTCGTGCAAGGGCTGGGCGGTGCGCTGATGCTGCCGGTCGGGCGCTTGGTAGTCCTACGTGCCTACCCGCGCACCGAGCTGGTGCGCATCATGAGCTTCATCACCATCCCCGGCCTGCTCGGGCCGCTACTGGGCCCTACGGTTGGCGGCTGGTTGGTGGAAATACTGAGCTGGCACTGGATCTTCCTGCTCAACCTGCCGGTCGGCCTGATCGGCTGCTACGCCGTTTGGAAGTTCATCCCCGACCTGCGCGGCGCCGAGCGCACCACGTTCGACGGCCCCGGGTTCCTGCTGTTTGGCGCAGCGATGGTATTGATCACCATCGCCATGGAAGGCCTGGGCGAACTGCACCTGCCGCACCTGCGGGTGATGTTGCTGCTGTTCGCCGGCATGGCCTGCCTGGCGGCCTACTGGCTGCGCGCCGGGCGCGACCCGGAGCCGTTGTTCTCACCCAGCCTGTTCCGCGTGCGCACCTTTGCCATCGGTATTCTCGGTAACCTGTTCGCCCGCCTGGGCAGCGGCGCGCTGCCGTTCCTTGTGCCGTTGCTGCTGCAAGTGGCGCTGGGCTACTCGCCGGCCCAGGCCGGCATGAGCATGATCCCGCTGGCGGCTGCGGCGATGCTGGCCAAGTCCATTGCCCGACCACTGATCGAACGCTTTGGCTACCGCATCATCCTCACCGGCAACACCCTGCTGCTGGGCCTGCTGCTGGCCAGCCTCGGGCTGGTCGACGAGCAGACGCCCTATGCCGTGCTGCTGATTCAGCTGGGCCTGCTCGGGGCAGTCAACTCGATGCAGTTCACCGCGATGAACACGGTGACCCTGATCGACCTCGACGACGCCAGCGCCAGCAGCGGCAACAGCCTGCTGTCGGTGGTCGCGCAGCTGGCCCTGAGCCTGGGCGTGGCATGTGCGGGGGCATTGCTCGGCGGCTTTACCGCAGCCGGAAACGCCGACGGTGTGGAAACCACCTTGGGTGCATTCCAGCTGACCTTCGTCACCATCGGCGTGATGGCCATGCTGGCGGCGGCGATATTCCTGCAGCTGTCGCCGACGGACGGAAGGCGTGCCCGTCGTCCGGAACAACACATGGAGTCGTAGGGCGAATGGCCATGAGGCTGGTAGACTATGCGGCATTTTTCGCTTCGCACCGCAGGCCCGCCTCGTGACCACCGAATCCACCGCCTTTGCCACCTTGCCGCTGTCCACTGCCATGCTGGCCAACCTGGACGCCCTCGGCTATGCCTCGATGACACCGATCCAGGCCCAGAGCCTGCCGGTCATCCTCAAGGGGCAGGACCTGATCGCCCAGGCCAAGACCGGCAGCGGCAAGACCGCCGCCTTCGGCATCGGCCTGCTCAACCCGATCAACCCGCGCTACTTCGGTTGCCAGGCGCTGGTGCTGTGCCCTACCCGCGAGCTCGCCGACCAAGTGGCCAAGGAGCTGCGCCGCCTGGCCCGCGCCGAGGACAACATCAAGATCCTGACCCTGTGCGGCGGCGTTTCGCTGGGCCCGCAGATCGCTTCGCTGGAGCACGGCGCACACATCATCGTCGGCACCCCAGGGCGCATCCAGCAGCACCTGGACAAGGGCACCCTGGTGCTCGACGGGCTGAACACCCTGGTGCTGGACGAGGCCGACCGCATGCTCGACATGGGCTTCTTCGATGCCATCGCCAGCATCATCGGCAAGACCCCGTCGCGCCGCCAGACCCTGCTGTTCTCGGCCACCTACCCGGCCGGCATCAAGCAACTGGCCGCCGACTTCATGCGCAACCCGCAACAGGTCAAGGTCGAGAGCCTGCATGCCGACAATCAGATCGAGCAGCGCTTCATCGAGATCGACCCGCAACAGCGCCTCGAGGCGGTCACCCGCGTGCTCGGCCACTACCGCCCGCAGTCCTGCGTGGCGTTCTGCTTCACCAAGCAGCAGTGCGAGGATGTGGTCGCCCACCTGACCGCCAAGGGCATCGTTGCCCAGGCCCTGCATGGCGACCTGGAGCAGCGCGACCGCGACCAGGTGCTGACCATGTTCGCCAACCGCAGCAGCTCGGTGCTGGTGGCTACCGATGTGGCCGCCCGCGGCCTGGACATCGATGGCCTGGATATGGTCATCAACGTCGAGCTGGCACGTGATGCGGAAATCCATGTGCACCGTGTCGGCCGCACCGGCCGTGCTGGCGAGAAAGGCATTGCGGTCAGCCTGGTGGCACCGGCCGAAGGCCACCGCGCCCAGGCCATCGAAGACCTGCAGAAGAGCCCGCTGCGCTGGGACCAGCTGGACAGCCTGAAGCACAAGGGTGGCGAACCGCTGCTGCCGCTGATGAGCACCCTGTGCATCGCCGCCGGGCGCAAGGACAAGCTGCGCCCGGGTGACATCCTCGGGGCGCTGACCGGTGACGCCGGCATCCCCGGCAAACAGGTGGGCAAGATTGCGATCTTCGATTTCCAGGCGTTCGTGGCCGTTGAGCGGCCGCTCGCCAAGCAGGCCATGCAGCGCTTGAACAGCGGCAAGATCAAGGGGCGTTCCCTGAAAGTCCGCATCGTCTGACCTAATTTTGGGGCCGCTTTGCGGCCCTTTCGCGACACAAGGCCGCTCCTACAGGGGATCGCAAACTCCTGTAGGAGCGGCCTTGTGTCGCGAGAGGGCTGCAAAGCAGCCCCCAGCAATCCTGAAGAGGTAACACCGTGCACTCCACCGACGTGATCATCCTCGGCGCCGGCGCCGCCGGCCTGATGTGCGCACAGCTCAGCGCCCGCCGTGGCCGCCGGGTACTGGTGCTCGACCACGCCAACAAACCGGGCAAGAAAATCCTCATGTCCGGCGGCGGCCGCTGCAACTTCACCAACATGTATACCGAGCCGGGCAACTTCCTCTCGCAGAATGCGCATTTCTGCAAGTCGGCCCTGGCTCGCTACACCCAGTGGGACTTCATCGAGCTGGTGTGCAAGCACGGCGTGGCCTACCACGAGAAGAAACTCGGCCAGCTGTTTTGCGACAACAAGGCCAGTGACATCCTCGACATGCTGCTGGCCGAATGCGATGAGGCCGGCGCCGAGATCCGCATGCACACCAGCATCGAGCAGATCGAGAAGACCGAAGGGGGCTACCTGCTGCAGACCAGCGGCGGCCAGTTCGCCTGCCAGGCGCTGGTGATCGCCACCGGCGGCCTGTCGATCCCGACCCTGGGTGCCACCGGCTTCGGCTACCAGGTGGCCCGCCAGTTCGGCCATACCCTGCTGCCAACCCGCGCCGGGCTGGTGCCGTTCACCATCACCGAGCCCCAACTGAAGGCACTGTGCACCGAGTTGTCCGGTACATCGCTGGATTGCACCGCCAGCTGCAACGGCACCAGCTTCCGCGAGAACCTGCTGTTTACCCACCGCGGCCTCAGCGGCCCGGCGATTTTGCAGATTTCCTCGTTCTGGGAAGCAGGCGACACGGTCGAGATCAACCTGCTGCCCGACCGTGATGCACTGACCTGGCTGCAACAGATGCAGGCCGAACGCGCCAACACCGAGCTGAAAACCGTGCTGGGCGAGGTATTTACCCGCAAGCTGGCCAACCTGCTGGCCGAGCAGTGGTTCGAGTCCCGGCCCATGAAGCAGTACACACCGGCGGAACTGGCACAGATCGCCGAGAAGCTGGCGAACTGGCAGGTGGTACCGGCCGGCACCGAGGGCTATCGCACTGCCGAAGTGACCCTGGGCGGCGTGGATACCCGAGAGGTGTCGTCCAAGACCATGGAATCGCTGAAAAGCCCTGGGTTGTATTTCATTGGTGAAGTGCTGGATGTGACTGGCCATTTGGGCGGTTTCAATTTCCAGTGGGCCTGGGCCTCCGCCAACGCCGCGGCGCAGTTCGTGTAGAGTAGAATCCATTCAGCAGCACGGAATGCTTCTTGCTGGCCCGTGCTCAGTGTCGGAATCCGGGCCGCTTCGCGCCCCGGTAACCGTCTCTGAAAGGTATTTCTCTGATCACTGCCTAGCAGGCCATCATGTCATCGAGCTCGTTCCGTCAGTCACTGCGTCGCCTGTGGGGTCAAGACAAGTTCAGCTACAGCATCCGGGTCACCATCGCCCTCACCGGCAGCCTGGCCCTGTGCTGGTACCAGAACGAAATGGCCCTGCTGATTCCGCTGTTCCTCGGCATCATCGCCAGCGCCCTGGCCGAAACCGATGACAGCTGGCAGGGCCGCCTCAGCGCCCTGGCCGTCACCCTTGTGTGTTTTGCCATCGCCGCACTGGCAGTCGAACTGCTGTTCCCCTACCCGTGGGTATTCGTCATTGCCCTGGCCTTGGCGGCCTTTGGCCTGACGATGCTCGGTGCCTTGGGCGAACGCTATGGCGCCATCGCTTCAGCGACCCTGATCACTGCGGTGTACACCATGATCGGCGTGGACCAGCGCGGCGGCCAAGTCACCGATTTCTGGCACGAACCGCTGCTGCTGGTGGCGGGCGCAGCCTGGTACGGGCTGCTGTCGGTGCTGTGGCAGGCGCTGTTTTCCAACCAGCCGGTGCAGCAGAGCCTGGCCAAGCTGTTCTTCGAGCTGGGCAGCTACCTCAAGCTCAAGGCCAGCCTGTTCGAACCCGTCCGCACCCTTGACGTCGAAGCCCGGCGCCTGGAGCTGGCCCAGCAGAACGGCAAGGTGGTGGCGGCGCTCAACGCGGCCAAGGAAATCATCCTGCACCGGGTGGGCAACAGCCAGCCGAATTCCAAGGTCAGCCGCTACCTCAAGCTGTACTTCCTGGCCCAGGACATCCATGAACGGGTCAGTGCTTCGCACTATCCCTACAACGCCCTGACCGAGGCTTTTTTCCACAGCGACGTGATGTTCCGCTGCCAGCGCCTGCTGCGCAAGCAGGGCTCGTCCTGCCAGGAACTGGCCCGCTCGATCCGCCTGCGCCAGCCGTTCGTGCTGGCCAGCGGTTATCCCGAGGCCCTCGAAGACCTAAACGCCTCGCTGGAACACCTGCGTATGCAGAACAACCCGGCCTGGCGTAGCCTGCTTCGCTCGCTGCGGGCGCTGGCGGCCAACCTGGCGACGCTCGACCGCCTGCTCAGCGCCGCCAGCAACCCGGACAGCCTGGCCGACACCAGCGATAGCAGCCTGCTCGACCGCTCTCCACGCTCGCTGAAGGACGTGTGGACCCGCCTGCGCACCCAATTGACGCCGACCTCGCTGCTGTTCCGCCATGCCCTGCGCCTACCCCTGGCGTTGTCGATCGGCTATGGCATGGTGCACCTGATCCACCCCACCCAGGGCTACTGGATCATCCTCACCACGCTGTTCGTGTGCCAGCCCAACTACGGTGCGACCCGGCGCAAGCTGGTGCAGCGGATAGCCGGCACCGCCGTCGGCCTGACGGTGGGCTGGGCATTGTTCGACCTGTTCCCCAACCCGGTCATCCAGTCATTGTTCGCCGTGGTCGCCGGGGTGGTGTTCTTCGTCAACCGCACCACCCGCTACACCTTGGCCACGGCCGCGATCACCCTGATGGTGCTGTTCTGCTTCAACCAGATCGGCGATGGCTATGGCCTGTTCCTGCCGCGCCTGTTCGATACCCTGGTCGGTAGCCTGATCGCCATCCTTGCGGTGTTCCTGTTCCTCCCCGACTGGCAGGGGCGGCGGCTGAACAAGGCGCTGGCCAATACCCTGGCCTGCGCCAGCGTGTACCTGCGGCAGATCATGCAGCAGTATGCCCACGGCAAGCGCGATGACCTGGCCTACCGCCTGGCCCGGCGCAACGCCCACAACGCCGACGCGGCGCTGTCCACCACCTTGGCCAACATGCTGATGGAGCCGGGGCATTTCCGGAAGGAGGCCGACGTCGGCTTCCGCTTCCTGGTGCTGTCGCATACCTTGCTTAGCTACCTGTCGGGGCTGGGTGCGCACCGCGACACCGCCTTGCCGGCGGAGGTGCAGGAACAGTTGATCGAAGGTGCCGGGCAAAGCCTGGCCAGCAGCCTGGACGAGATTGCCAACGGCCTGGCCGCGCGGCTGCCGGTGGCGATTCACAGTGATGCCGAAGAAGCGCTGGCCAATGCCCTGGAGCAGATGCCGGAAGAGCTGGACGAGCACCAGCGGCTGGTACAGACGCAGTTGGCGTTGATCTGCCGGCAGTTGGGGCCGCTGCGGACCTTGGCAGCGCATTTGATCAAGGAAGGTGCACCGGCCTGAGTTTCATATCGCCTGTGCGGGCCTCTTCGCGGGTAAACCCGCTCCCACAGGAACATCACAAATATCGAGTCCTGTGAGATACCTGTGGGAGCGGGTTTACCCGCGAAGAGGCCGGCACAGGCGATATAGATCAAAAGCCATGCTGGCGCATGAGCCGTGCATAGCTGCCATCCGCCTTCATCGCCGCAATCGCCTGCTCGAACCGCTCGACGATCCGCGCATGCTCCGGGTGCTTCAGGCTGACCAGGATATGCAGGGTGTTCTCTCCCAACGGCGGCTCCACCAGCATCACCCCATCGCGTACCTCTGGCAGCTCGCGCTGCAAGTTGTAACGGGCCACGTACTCGTCTTCCACCGCCAGGTCCACCCGCCCCGCCGCCAGCATGCGTACCGCAGAGGGAAAGTTGCGCACCGCCACCTTGTGCAGGCGGGTGTCGCGGTCGAACTCGGGGGAATAGGCATAATCACGCACCACAGCGATGCTGTAGGGATACAAATCTGACTGGCGCTTGTAGCGAAACGCCTCGCCCTTGCGTTGCAACAGGCGAATGCGGTTGACCAGGTAGGCTTCGGAAAACTGCCCGATGCTGGCGCGCGAGTCGTTGTACCAGGCGTTGATCAGCACGTCGTAACGCCCCTCGCTCACCCCCAGCAGAGCCCGCGCCCAAGGTGCCTCTTCGACCCCACTGGTGTAGCCGGCCCGGGCCAGCGCCGTGGTGACGATGCTGGTCGCCAGGCCACCGCCCGGCATGCTGGCATCGGTGAACGGCGGCCAATTGTCGGCCACCAGACGCAGCTTTTCGCGCCCCAGGGCGGGTGTTGCAAGCATCATTGCCAGCAATCCCAACACACAAAACAGTGGCCGCATGCTCACGTCCTTTCGCAATGGAGGGCACACACTGCCGATGAGATTACACAAAGGCGTCGTCGAGGGCAGCGGCCAATAGTGTCATTTAGCCTCTATTTTGGCCGTGGCACGTGCATCATGCGATGATCGACGGTCCACTCAAGGAGTTCGCACCAATGTCCATCGACTGGCTTTGCAAGCACCACACCGACCTCAGCAAGGACCAGCTCTACGCCATTCTGCAGTTACGCACGGAAGTGTTCGTGGTCGAGCAACGCTGCGCCTACCAGGAAGTCGATGGCCAAGACCTGACCGGCGATACCCTGCACCTGATGGGCTGGCGGGATGACAAGCTGGTGGCCTACCTGCGCCTGCTCGACCCGCAATCCCAAGGAGGGGATGTGGTGATCGGGCGGGTAGTGACTGCACCTGCGGCGCGCGAGCTGAAGCTTGGGCATACCTTGCTGCTCAAGGGGTTGGAGGCAGCGGAGCATTGCTGGCCGGGGGTGCCGGTTTATCTGTCGGCGCAGGCGCATTTGCAGGCATTCTATGCCCGGCATGGGTTCGCTGTGGTGGGCGAGGAATATCTTGAGGACGACATTCCGCATATCGGGATGCGCAAGGGATGAGATCGCCGGGCTGCAAAGCAGCCCGCAGTGGATCAGGGATACCCCAGCACTTCGCGAACCTGCCGCAGGTGCTGGATGATCCACTGTTTGTCAATCGCCCCCCAGTCATGAATGCGGTAATGCCCGGCGTGGTTGCGCGCGCCTTCCTGCTGTTCGAACTCGCAGACGATATCCAGGTCGGCTAGTGCCGCAATGGTGTCCTGGGCGGTGCGCCGGGGCATGCCGGTGGCTTCCATCAGGGCCGGAACGCTGGTCGCGGTCTGGCTGTCGATCAGCCAGGCCACGTACAGACGGCGGTAGAAGCTGCTCTTGGTCTTGCTCACTTCCATGCTGCGTGGTCCTTAACAGTTGCCCGGCAGCTCCCGATAGGTCAGGTAGACGCGCAGGTCGAATTCCAGTTGGTGGTAGTCCGGCTCCATGTGCTGGCAGAGCTGGTAGAACGCCTTGTTGTGGTCGCGCTCGCGCAGGTGTGCCAGTTCGTGCACCACGATCATGCGCAAGAACTGCGGCGCGGCCTCCTTGAACAGCGAGGCAATGCGGATTTCCTTCTTCGCCTTGAGATTGCCGCCCTGCACCCTTGATATCGCCGTATTCAGGCCCAGGGCCCGATGGGTCAGGTCGAGACGATTGTCGAACAGCACCTTGTCCAGGTTGGGCGCGCTGCGCAGGTATTGCTGGCGCAAATCCTGGGCATAGCCGTACAACGCCTTGTCGTTCTGCACGTCATGGCGGTCGGGGTAGCGGCGCTGCAGGTACTCGCCCAGGCGGTCGCTGTCGATCATCTGCCGCACTTGCTGCTGCAGGTGCGGCGGATAGGCTTGCAAATATCGTAATACGGTCATGGCGCTGCATTCGGTGTAACGAATGCCGATTCTAGCCAATCATGGCCCCGGCCAGGAGAAAATCGCCGGGAAGCTGCTGGCATCCGTGGCGGTCATCGGGTAAGCCACCAGGAACCCCTGCACGTACTCACAGCCATTGGCTTTGAGCCAGGCTGCCTGAGCCGGGGTTTCCACCCCCTCGGCGATCACCGTGATGCTGTAGTCGAGGCACAGGCCGATGACGCTGCGCACCAGCGCGGCATCCACCACCGAGTCGGGCAAGCGCGCCACCAGGTGGCGGTCGAGCTTGAGGGTATCGATCGGCAGGTCGCGCAACATGCGCAACGAACAGTCGCCGGCACCAAAGTCATCCAGCGCCACCCGCACACCCAGCTCGCGCAAGCGGTGTATCTGTTTCACTGCCGCATCGATGTTGTACATCAGCGAGGTTTCCGCCACTTCCACTTCCAGCTGCGCCGGGTCCAACTGGTAAAGCTGGATGACCCGGTGCAGTTCGTCGACCAGGCTGGGCATGGCGAACTGCGCGCGGCTCAGGCTGATACCCAGCACCAGGTCCGCCGAGAAACGCTGGCACCAGGCCTGGCGCTGTGCCGCGCCCTGGCGGTAGATCCAGCTGGCCAGGCGGTTGATCAAGCGCGCCTCTTCCAGCAACGGGATGAACAGCCCCGGCGGTACGTCGCCGACACTGGGATGCTGCCAGCGCAACAAGGCCTCGAAGCCACGCAGGCGGCCATCGATGAAGCCGACCTGCGGTTGATAAACCAGAGTGAAGTCTTGCTGCTCCACGGCCATGCGTACGCTGTCCTCGAGCATCAGCCGCGAACGTGCCCTGCCATTGAGTTCCTGATCGTAGAAGCGATATTGCTGGCGCCCGGCCTGCTTCGCTGCGTACATCGCCGCATCGGCCGCGCGCAGCAGGCCTTCGACATTGGCCCCGCAATCCGGATAAGTGGCGATGCCAATGCTCACCCCAAGGCTCACATCCAGCCCTTCCACCTGGTGGCTGATGGAAATGCGTTCCAGCAACCGCTCGGCATAGCGCCCGGCCTGCTCCGGGTAAGGCAGGCTGTCGAACAGTGCAGTGAACTCGTCCCCGCCCATGCGCGCCAGCAGCGCTTCACTGCCCAGGCAATCCTTGAGCTGTTCGGCCACCCAGTGCAGCACCCGGTCGCCCGCGTCGTGGCCGAGCGAGTCGTTGATACGTTTGAAGCCGTCCAGATCCATGTACATCAGCGCCTGCGCCTTGTCCGAGCGCTCGTTGCGCAGCAGCGCACCTTCGGCGGCCTGGTAGAACCCGCGGCGGTTGAGCAGGCCGGTAAGCGGGTCGGTGACGGCCTGGTACTCCAGCTGCTGGTGCAGGTTGCGCACCACCGACATGTCCAGCACGGTGACCACCATGGCCTGTTGCTCGGACGGCAGTGGAGCACAGGACAACGCCACCGGCACCAGCTCCCCGCCAAGCGTACGCAGTTGGGCATCGTGAACGCGGAAGATGCGCCCCCCCAGGTAAGCCTGGTAGAACTCCGACTCGTTCCACAAGCAGGCACTGGCCAGTTGCACCAAATCGAGCAGATGGGCGCCCTGCAACTGCTGGACTGGCGCTGACAACAAACGGGAAATGGCCGGGTTGGCAAAGCTGATGATGCCTTGGGCATCCACCACCAGAATGCCTTCGGCAGCATTCTCCAGGATCGACGCGTTGAACGCCCTGGCCGTTTCCAGCTCACGGGTCAGGCGCTGCAGCATGCGCCGATTGCGCTGCTGGTCGAGCAGGGCCTGGACCTTGGGTTTGAGAATTTGCGGGTCGAACGGTTTGAACATGTAGTCCACGGCGCCACTGGCGTAGCCCTTGAGCACGGCCGCTTCGGACTGTTCATTGGCAGTGAGGAAAATGATCGGAGTCAGCCGGGTGCGCTGGCTGCCGCGCATCAGTCGGGCGACTTCGAAGCCGTCCATCTCCGGCATCTGTACATCCAGCAGCACCAGGTCGACATCGTGCTCGAGCAAAGCACCCAGGGCTTCCATCCCCGAGTTTGCCGTCAACACCTGCCAATCCTGACGGGCCAGCAATGCCCGCATGCTGATGAGGTTTTCGGGGTAATCGTCTACCACCAGAAGAACCGAGTTGCCATCCAGTGGCTGAGGGTGAGGTTGAGCGCCATCCATGCTGCTTCTCTATTATGTGACCGACTTCAAAATACGGTTGGATCCACTAGTACTCTAGACCTGAGCGGATAACACGCAATGCAATCAGAACGCTATCAGTGCCTCAATTCTACGGTAGCCGACTAACGGTCGCTCTGCCGGGAATATGTACCGCCCTCTTCGCAAGCATGCCGGCAAAGAGGCCTACACCGAGGCAAAGTTCTAACACCCAAAAATGAAAAAACCCGCATCGCTGCGGGCTTTTTCATTAATACCAGAAGATCAGTTGACCTTGGCGGCCAGTTCACCTTTCAGGTAGCGCTGGTACATGCCTTCCAGGGAGATCGGCTTGATCTTCGAGGCATTGCCAGCGGTGCCGAAGGCTTCGTAACGAGCGATACACACGTCACGCATGGCCTTGATGGTTTCACCGAAGAACTTGCGCGGGTCGAACTCGCTCGGGTTCTGCGCCATCAGGCGGCGCATGGCACCAGTGGAAGCCAGACGCAGGTCGGTGTCGATGTTGACCTTGCGCACGCCGTACTTGATACCTTCGACGATTTCCTCGACCGGTACACCGTAGGTTTCCTTGATGTCGCCGCCGTACTGGTTGATGATCGCCAGCCACTCTTGCGGCACCGAGGACGAACCGTGCATCACCAGGTGGGTGTTGGGGATGCGCTTGTGGATTTCCTTGATGCGGTCGATGGCCAGCACGTCACCGGTTGGTGGCTTGGTGAACTTGTAGGCACCGTGGCTGGTACCGATGGCGATGGCCAGGGCGTCGACCTGGGTCTTCTTGACGAAGTCGGCAGCCTCTTCCGGGTCGGTCAGCATCTGGCTGTGGTCCAGCACGCCTTCGGCGCCGATGCCGTCTTCTTCACCGGCCATGCCGGTTTCCAGCGAACCCAGGCAGCCCAGCTCGCCTTCTACCGAAACACCGCAGGCGTGCGCCATGGCAACGGTCTGCTGGGTAACGCGAACGTTGTATTCGTAGTCGGTCGGGGTCTTGCCATCTTCACCCAGCGAGCCGTCCATCATCACCGAGCTGAAGCCCAGCTGGATCGAGCGCTGGCAGACGTCAGGGCTGGTGCCGTGGTCCTGGTGCATGCACACCGGGATATGCGGGAATTCTTCGATGGCCGCCAGGATCAGGTGACGCAGGAACGGGGCACCGGCGTATTTGCGGGCACCGGCCGAAGCCTGGACGATCACCGGGGAGTCGGTCTTGTCGGCCGCTTCCATGATGGCGCGCATCTGCTCGAGGTTGTTGACGTTGAAAGCTGGTACGCCGTAACCGAACTCGGCGGCGTGGTCCAGCATCTGGCGCATGCTAATGAGTGCCATTGTGTATCTCTCTCCCGACAAGCGTCGTTTGTTTCGTGCAAGCCTGCCGCAGGGGCGGTTGCTGTTCAAGTAGTGTGGGCCACCCTCGCGGCCCGGCCAGTCACGGTGCCTTGCAGCCCCGCCCAATCAGATCGTTGGTTGCCACCCAGTACACCAGGCCTTCTTCGCCCTTGGTATGGAAGGCCAGCATGCCATCGCTGTACAGCACACCCGAGGCACCCGGCTCGGCCTTGAGCCGGTAGACCTGGTCGCCGCCACCAAGGCGCACATCGACCTGATCGCGCTGCGCATCGGCGAAGCGCCACAGCACTTCAGCCTGAGTGTCGCAGACCCAGCGGGTCCAGTCGTCTGCCGGAGCGGGTTGCGCCGGCTTCAGCAGCGAGCATCCTGCCAGTGTCGCCAGGGCCGTCACGGCCAAAAGCGCTTTCATTCAGTTTCCTCGATTTGGGGCTGCACAGCGGCCCCTACCTCAAGACCACAAATCAGCCTTCGGGTTGCCTGTTACCCGATCAAGGGCAACCAGGCGCCTTGCGCTGGTGGTCTTCGTCGTACTTTTCCAGGCCTTCCGGGCCCACGCGCTTGCTGATGACCGGCACGGTCTCGGCCTGCCACTCGGACTGGTAGCAACCGCCCTTTGGCGGCTGCGCCGGGTCGGTATCCGAGGCCGGGCTGCCGGCGCATGCGCTCAGCAGGCCAGCCAGCATCATCACAGGCAATTGCTTGACCATCAGGCCGCTCCCTTTGCCAAGCGCCGACGTCATCAGGCCTTGGCCCGCTCTTCCAGGATCGCCACGGCCGGCAGTACCTTGCCCTCGACGAACTCGAGGAAGGCGCCACCGCCGGTAGAAATGTAGGAGATATCGGCGCCAACGCCATATTTGTCGATGGCAGCCAGGGTGTCACCGCCACCTGCGATGGAGAACGCGGCGCTGTCGGCGATGGCCTTGGCCAGCACCTTGGTGCCGTTACCGAATTGGTCGAACTCGAACACGCCGACCGGGCCATTCCACAGGATGGTCTTCGACGACTTCAGCAGCTCGGCGAAATTGGCTGCGGTTTGCGGGCCGATGTCCAGGATCATGTCGTCAGCGGCAACGTCGGCAATGGCCTTGACGGTGGCTTCGGCGCTCTCGGCGAACTCCTTGGCAACCACCACGTCGACCGGCAGAGGCACGCTGACCTTGGCAGCGATGGCCTTGGCGGTATCGACCAGGTCAGGCTCGTACAGCGACTTGCCTACCGGGTGGCCGGCTGCGGCCAGGAAGGTGTTGGCGATGCCGCCACCAACGATCAGCTGGTCGCAGACCGAGCTCAGGCTGTTCAGCACGTCCAGCTTGGTGGAGACCTTGGAGCCGGCAACGATGGCTGCCATCGGCTTGGCCGGGGCCTTCAGGGCCTTGCCCAGGGCATCCAGTTCGGCTGCCAGCAGCGGGCCGGCAGCAGCGACTTTGGCGAACTTGGCAACACCATGGGTCGAACCTTCGGCACGGTGGGCAGTACCGAAAGCGTCCATGACGAACACGTCGCACAGGGCGGCGTACTTCTGCGCCAGCTCGTCGGCGTTCTTCTTCTCGCCCTTGTTGAAACGCACGTTCTCGAACAGCACCAGGTCACCAGCCTTGACCTCGACACCGTCCAGGTAGTCGGCTACCAGCGGCACGTCGCGGCCCAGGGCCTTGCTCAGGTAGTCGGCGACCGGCTTGAGGCTGTTCTCGGCAGAGAACTCACCCTCGGTCGGGCGGCCCAGGTGCGAGCAGACCATTACCGCTGCACCCTTCTCCAGGGCCAGCTTGATGGTCGGCAGCGCTGCCAGGATACGCGCGTCGCTGGCTACCACACCGTCCT
This sequence comes from Pseudomonas sp. PNPG3, assembly GCF_023093815.1. Classification (NCBI taxonomy): domain Bacteria; kingdom Pseudomonadati; phylum Pseudomonadota; class Gammaproteobacteria; order Pseudomonadales; family Pseudomonadaceae; genus Pseudomonas; species Pseudomonas sp. PNPG3. The sequence continues at coordinate 21,761 of NZ_JALLKV010000032.1, read as the reverse complement.
TCACAGGCACGTTGAGGTCTTCGCGGATCAGTACGCGCTTACCTTGCAGGTCGAGGTCGGTCATCTTCAACACGGTCATGAATGCAGTCCTTCAGGGCTGTTTGTTGCGGGTTGGGTGGACGACGTGCAGATAGTGTTCGGCAACGTCGAGCATACGGTTGGCGAACCCCCATTCGTTGTCGAACCAGGCCAGCAGGTTCACCAGGCGGGGGCCGGAAACACGGGTCTGGCTGGCATCGACGATCGCCGAATGCGGGTCATGGTTGAAATCACAGCTGGCGTGGGGCAACTCGGTGTAGGCCAGCAAGCCTTTGAGCGGGCCTTCCAGCGCCGCCTCGCGCAGCACCCGGTTGACTTCGGCCGCACTGGTATCGCGGGCGGTCTGCAGGGTGATATCCAGGCACGAGACGTTGACGGTCGGTACGCGTACCGCTTTGGCCTGGATTCGCCCGGCAAGTTCCGGAAGCAGGCGCTCGATGCCACGCGCCAGACCAGTGGATACCGGGATCACCGACTGGAAGGCCGAACGCGTGCGGCGCAGGTCTTCGTGGTGGTAGGCGTCGATCACCGGCTGGTCGTTCATCGCCGAGTGGATGGTGGTGATCTGCACATACTCGATGCCGAATGCCTGGTCCAGCACACGCAGCAGCGGCACGCCGCAGTTGGTAGTGCAAGAGGCGTTGGACACCAGGCGCTCGTTGCCGGTCAGGCAGGCCTGGTTGACGCCGTAGACCACCGTGGCATCGACATCGGCCTCGCTGGCCATCGGCTGCGAGAACAGCACCCGAGGCGCGCCGGCGTCGAGGAAGCGCTGGCCATCGGCGCGGGTGTGGTAGGCGCCGGAGCACTCCAGCACCAGGTCGATATCCAGGGCGGCCCAGTCGATGCCTTCGGGGGTGGCACTGCGCATCACCTTCACGCAGTCGCCATTGATATGCAGACAGTCGCCATCGACCTTCACCTCACCGGGGAAACGCCCGTGGGTGGAGTCGAAGCGTGTCAGGTATTCCAGGCTGGCCTGGTCGGCCAGGTCGTTCAGCGCGACGATCTCGAAACCGGCCTTTGCCCCCCGCTCGAACAGCGCGCGCAGGACACAGCGGCCGATACGGCCATAACCGTTGAGTGCAACTTTGTAGGGACGCAGGTGGGGCATAGGTAGCTCTTGAACTCCGGCAGTTGAACGGGGCCGCTGCGCAGCCCATTCGCGGCACAAGGCCGCTCCTACAGGGGACGGCGTACGCAATACCCTGTAGGAGCGGCCTTGTGCCGCGAACGAGGGCCAGAGGCCCTCGCCTTCCTTGTATCAGTCTTCCAGCAGCTCTTCGGCAGTACCGAGGATGTTCTCCAGGGTGAAACCGAACTCTTCGAACAGTGCCGAGGCCGGCGCCGACTCACCGTAGGTGGTCATGCCGATAATACGACCTTCCAGGCCGACGTACTTGTACCAGAAGTCGGCGTGAGCGGCTTCGATGGCGATACGCGCACCTACTTCCAGCGGCAGCACGGACTGCTTGTAGGCAGCGTCCTGGGCATCGAACACGCTGGTGCACGGCATGGAAACCACGCGCACCTTGCGGCCTTGTTCGGTCAGCTTGGCGTGCGCCTGAACAGCCAGGCCCACTTCGGAACCGGTGGCGATCAGGATCAGCTCAGGCTCGCCGGCGCAGTCCTTGAGCACGTAGCCGCCGCGGCTGATGTCGGCGATCTGCTGGGCGTCGCGGTCCTGGTGCTGCAGGTTCTGGCGCGAGAAGATCAGCGCCGAAGGGCCGTCCTTGCGCTCCAGGGCGTTTTTCCAGGACACGGCGGATTCCACCGCGTCGGCTGGGCGCCAGGTGTCCAGGTTCGGCGTGCTGCGCAGGCTGGTCAGCTGCTCGATCGGCTGGTGAGTCGGGCCGTCTTCGCCCAGGCCGATGGAGTCGTGGGTATAGACGTGGATCACGCGCTGCTTCATCAGTGCCGACATGCGCACGGCGTTGCGGGCGTATTCCATGAACATCAGGAAGGTCGCGCCGTAAGGCACCAGGCCACCGTGCAGGGCAACACCGTTCATGATGGCGGTCATGCCGAACTCGCGAACGCCGTAGAACACGTAGTTGCCGCTGGCGTCGTTGGCTTCGACACCCTTGCAACCCTTCCACAGGGTCAGGTTGGAACCGGCCAGGTCTGCCGAACCGCCGAGGAACTCCGGCAGCAGCGGGCCGAAGGCATTCAGGGCGTTCTGGCTGGCCTTGCGGCTGGCGATGGTCTCGCCCTTGGCGGCCACTTCGTTGATGTAGGCCTGGGCTTTCTCGCTGAAATCGGCAGGCAGGTCACCGGCGGCTCGGCGCTTGAACTCGGCAGCCAGCTCCGGGTAGGCCTTGGCGTAGGCGTCGAAGCGCTGGTTCCATTCGGCTTCGGCCTTGGCACCGGCAGCCTTGGCGTCCCACTCGGCGTAGATCTCGGCCGGGATTTCGAACGGGCCGTGGTTCCAGTTCAGTTCCTTGCGAGCCAGGGCAATTTCGTCGTTGCCCAGCGGTGCGCCGTGGCAGTCTTCCTTGCCCTGCTTGTTTGGCGAGCCGAAACCAATGATGGTCTTGCAGCAGATCAGGGTCGGGCGATCGCTCTTGCGGGCGGTCTCGATGGCGGTCTTGATCTCGTCGGCGTCATGGCCGTCGACGTTGCGGATCACCTGCCAGTTATACGCTTCGAAGCGCGCCGGGGTGTTGTCGGTGAACCAGCCGTGCACTTCGCCGTCGATGGAAATGCCGTTGTCGTCATAGAAGGCGATCAGCTTGTTCAGGCCCAGGGTGCCGGCCAGCGAGGCGACTTCATGGGAAATGCCTTCCATCATGCAGCCGTCGCCGAGGAACACGTAGGTGTGGTGGTCGACGATGTTATGGCCATCACGGTTGAACTGGGCGGCGAGCACCTTTTCGGCCAGGGCGAAGCCCACGGCGTTGGCGATACCCTGGCCGAGCGGGCCGGTGGTGGTCTCGACGCCTGGGGTGTAGCCGTATTCCGGGTGGCCCGGGGTGCGGCTGTGCAGCTGGCGGAAGCCTTTGATGTCATCGATGGTGACGTCGTAGCCGGTCAGGTGCAGCAGCGAGTAGATCAGCATCGAACCGTGGCCGTTGGACAGCACGAAGCGGTCACGGTCGGCGAAACTCGGGTTGCTCGGGTTGTGCTTCAGATAGTCGCGCCAAAGCACTTCGGCGATATCCGCCATGCCCATGGGGGCACCTGGGTGGCCGCTGTTGGCCTTTTGCACGGCATCCATGCTGAGGGCACGAATGGCGTTGGCACGTTCACGACGGCTGGGCATCGCTGATCTCCTAGGGGGCTTGAATAGGTGGTGTCACAAAAAAGGCGGCCATTTTCGCCCACTGGGGGGGCTTGGGGCAATGACGTATGGTCACAGTCGGGGGATTTTCCTGCGATTGGCATTCAATTCGGGAGTAAAACCGGGCGAACCATCCCGCTCATCACTCAATATCAAAACTTTTTGATATTGCCCTTGCTAGGGCAACGATGCCTGTCTAGACTGCCGCACCATGAACCTCCGCGCGCAATCGATCCCCGAGCAACGCGAAGCATTGGCTGCCCTGTGCAAAGCCAGTGGCGACGAGTTGCGCCTGAACGTATTGCGCGCCCTGGCCAACGACTCGTTCGGCGTGCTGGAGCTGGCGCAGATCTTCGATGTGGGCCAATCGGGCATGAGCCACCACCTGAAGGTGCTGGCCCAGGCCGAGCTGGTGGCGACCCGCCGCGAGGGCAATGCCATCTTCTACCGCCGCGCCTTGCCCGACAGCCTGCGCCTGGGCGGTCGGCTGCACGCGGCGCTGCTCGAAGAGGTGGACGACCTGACTCTTCCGCCTGACGTGCAGGCGCGCATCGCCCAGGTGCAGCAACGCCGCGCAGCCACCAGCCAGGACTTCTTCCTGCGCGTGGAAGAGAAGTTCCGCGCCCAGCAAGACCTGATCGCCGGCCTGCCGCAGTACCGCGAAAGCCTGCTGGCGCTGCTCGACAAACTGAATTTCGACCCGGCCGCCAGCGCCCTGGAGGTCGGCCCCGGCGACGGTGGCTTCCTGCCCGACCTGGCCCGGCGCTTCGCCCAAGTCACCGCCCTGGACAACAGCCCGACCATGCTTGAACTGGCGCGCCAGGTGTGCAAGCGCGAAGGGCTCGACAATGTGAACCTGCAGTTGGCCGATGCACTGGGTGCAACGGATGTGGCCGCCGACTGCGTTGTGCTGAACATGGTGCTGCACCATTTCAGCGACCCGGCCCTGGCCTTGCGCCAGCTGGCCAAACGGGTGAAGGCAGGCGGCAGCCTGCTGGTAACCGAACTGTGCAGCCATGACCAGGGGTGGGCGCGCGAAGCCTGCGGCGACCTGTGGCTTGGCTTCGAACAGGACGACCTGGCCCGTTGGGCCAACGCCGCCGGGCTGGCCCCCGGGGACAGCCTGTACGTGGGCTTGCGTAACGGTTTCCAGATCCAGGTCCGCCATTTCCAGCGGACGGCTGGCGACATACAACATCGGTAAATTTCAGGAACCTTCGAGATGAGCGAATACTCCCTTTTCACCTCCGAGTCCGTGTCCGAAGGGCATCCGGACAAGATCGCCGACCAGATTTCGGACGCCGTCCTTGATGCCATCATCGCCCAGGACAAATACGCTCGCGTAGCCTGCGAAACCCTGGTCAAGACCGGTGTCGCCATCATCGCCGGCGAAGTCACCACCTCCGCCTGGGTCGACCTGGAAGAGCTGGTGCGCAAGGTCATCATCGACATCGGCTACAACAGCTCCGACGTCGGTTTCGACGGCGCCACCTGCGCCGTGATGAACATCATCGGCAAACAGTCGGTGGACATCGCCCAGGGCGTCGACCGTTCCCGCCCGGAAGACCAGGGCGCCGGTGACCAGGGCCTGATGTTCGGCTACGCCAGCAACGAAACCGATGTGCTGATGCCAGCGCCGATCTGCTTCTCGCACCGTCTGGTCGAGCGCCAGGCCGAGGCGCGCAAATCGAAACTGCTGCCATGGCTGCGTCCGGACGCCAAGTCGCAGGTCACCTGCCGTTACGAAAATGGCAAGGTGGTCGGTATCGACGCCGTGGTGCTGTCGACCCAGCACAACCCTGAGGTTTCGCAGAAAGACCTGCAGGAAGCCGTGATGGAGCTGATCGTCAAGCACACCCTGCCTGCCGAACTGCTGCACAAGGGTACCCAGTACCACATCAACCCGACCGGCAACTTCATCATCGGTGGCCCAGTGGGTGACTGCGGCCTGACCGGGCGCAAGATCATCGTCGACTCCTACGGCGGCATGGCCCGCCATGGTGGTGGCGCGTTCTCCGGCAAGGACCCATCCAAGGTCGACCGTTCCGCCGCCTACGCCGGCCGCTACGTGGCCAAGAACATCGTCGCCGCCGGCCTGGCCGAGCGTTGCGAGATCCAGGTGTCGTACGCCATCGGCGTGGCCCAGCCGACCTCCATCTCGATCAACACCTTCGGTACCGGCAAGGTCTCCGACGACAAGATCATCCAGCTGGTGCGCGAGTGCTTCGACCTGCGTCCTTACGCCATCACCACCATGCTCGACCTGCTGCACCCGATGTACCAGGAAACCGCTGCCTACGGCCACTTCGGCCGTACCCCGCAGCAGAAGACGGTCGGCGACGACACCTTCACCACCTTCACCTGGGAGCGTACCGACCGCGCCCAGTCGCTGCGTGACGCTGCCGGCCTGTAAGCTTCCTACAGCGCCAGGCGAAAGCCCCTGCCGAGCAATCGGCAGGGGCTTTTTTGTGACATATGGGCTGACAAACGCTGCATGGCGACCCGCACGCTACCTGCCTAGGCTGAGGGCTCCCACCCGCCATGCAAGGATGCTGGCCATGCCGCTCATGCTGCTTTTCGCCCTACTGTTGACGTTGAATGCTCCCCTGGCCCGTGCCGCCACATGTCCCACCTGGAACCCGCAACAAGTCGAGGCTGAAGTGAGCCGACTGCGCGCCACGCTTGCCCGCTGGGACGACCATTATCATCGTCAGGGCATCGCATTGGTGGCTGATGAACTATACGACCAGAGCCGCCAGCACCTGGCGCACCTGCAGCAATGCTTTGGCATCACGACTACCCCGTCCCCGCTGGCCAGCGCTGGCGGGCCAATTCCGCATCCGGTGCCGCACACCGGCGTCGACAAGCTGGCCGACCGTCAGGCTGTAGAACGCTGGCTGGCCGGCAAGGCAGATGTATGGGTGCAACCAAAGGTCGATGGCGTAGCGGTCTCCCTCATCTACCGTCAGGGCCGGCTGGTGCAGTTGATCAGCCGGGGGGACGGCGTGCAGGGGCACGACTGGAGCCGCCACATCCCCCTGCTCGTCGAAATCAATCGGCAGCTGCCCCAGGCCATTGACCTGCAACTGCAGGGCGAACTGTACCTGCGCCTGGACGCGCATGTGCAAGCCCGGGCAGGCAGCGCCAACGCCCGAGGGACAGTAGCCGGGCTGCTGGCTCGCAAGCAGCTGGGTCGTGAGCAAGGTGAGCGCATCGGCCTGTTCGTGTGGGACTGGCCGCAGGGCCCCGAGCAGCAGGCCGAACGCCTCGCGAAGCTGGCGGAACTGGGTTTTGCGCACAGCCAGGATTACAGCGTCGCCATAGAAACAGCAGACGATGCAGCGCACTGGCGCGAGTACTGGTACCGCTCACCCCTGCCCTTCGCCACCGATGGCGTTGTGTTGCGCCAAGGCGTCCGGACTCCGTCCGAGCGCTGGCAGGCCAAGGCGCCCTACTGGATCGCGGCGTGGAAGCACCCGTACACGCAAGCCTTGGCCGAAGTGCGCGAAGTACGCTTCCGCGTCGGCCGTACCGGCAGGGTTACGCCAGTCTTGCATGTACTGCCGGTTACCCTGGATGACCGGCGAATCACCCAGGTGAGCCTGGGATCGCTGGCACGTTGGCGCAAGCTCGACATCCGCCCCGGTGACCAGGTGGCCGTCAGCCTTGCCGGGCTGACCATCCCACGCCTGGAGCAAGTGGTGCACCGCGCCGCCGAGCGCCAACCGGTGATCGCACCAGCGCCCGGCCAGCATCATGCCCACAGTTGCTGGCAGATCAGCGAAGGCTGCGAGGACCAGTTCATTGCCCGCCTCACCTGGCTCAGCGGCAAGCAGGGGCTGGCCCTGCCGCGCACCGGCCCTGGTACCTGGCGCCGACTGGTGGCTGCCGGGCTGGTGACCTCGATGACCGACTGGCTGCATCTGGATGCCGAGCGCCTGGCCCAGGTAGCGGGTATCAGTGACACAACGGCTGCGCAGTTGCTGGGCAGTTTCGACCAAGCTCGCTCACGGCCCTTTGCCCAATGGCTGCGCGGGCTTGGCGCGCCTACACCCACCAGGATGCAGGTAACAGGCGACTGGCTGGAGCTGGCTGCCCGCACGAGTCTTGAATGGCAAGCCATGCCCGGTATCGGCGAAAAGCGCGGAGAACAGCTTGCTGGTTTTTTTGCAACCACCGAGGTTCAAGCCATTGCAACGCAACTGGCGACGGCAGGGATCGACGGATTCCGGATCGACAGGCAAAGCATCGAGCAATGATTATTTACCAATTTACCTGTAGGAAAATCCCGAGATTAAGCCGGAAAACCCCAACAAGGGTTTCTAAATGGGCAAAACCAAGGCAGGATTTCCCCCAACTTTTGCTGCCCCGCCCCCTCAAGGAGGCTTTTCATGAAACGTATTTCGACCCTTTTCCTGATCGCGACACTGGGCCTGGCCGCTGGTGCCGTACAAGCCGCCCAGCCGGATGCCGGCCTGACCGGTTGCGCCGCCAAGCGTAGCGCCATCGAGAACCAGTTGAAGATTGCCCGTGACCACGGCAACAACGAACAGGCCGCAGGGCTTGAAGAGGCACTGCGAGGGGTAGACAACTGCACCGATGCCAGCCTGCGCAAGGAACGTGAGCAGAAGGTGCTCGACGCACGTCACGAAGTGGCGCAGCGGGAAAAGGACTTGAAGAAAGCCGAGAAGAAAGGCGATTCGGAGAAGATCAACAAGCGCAAGGACAAGCTGGCCGAGTCGCGCAAGGAACTGCAGGAAGCGGTGGAGGATCTGGATCGCTGACAGAGATTCGAATACTGCGTTGCCTTTACTGACCTCATCGCCGGCTTGCCGGCGATGAGGTCGCAACAGGCCATCAATGATTACGAAACTCGGAATGACAGGCCTTGCAAGCCGCTTCGACCTTGTCCATCGGCGCCTTCAACTGCGCAGCGTCCAGCGGCTGGCCCCGGGTGACATCGACCAGTTCGCCAGTGACGCCTTCCAGCTGGCGGGCCAGGTCATGAAAGCGCGTCTGCCGCTCCCATACCTCGGCACGCGCACTACTGTCGCCACCATCACGCGCCTGTGGGAAGTGCTGCCAGGGCTGGTGCGAAAGGTTGTCCAGCTTCAGCGCACCGTCGGCAAACTTCACCCCGTCGAACGGCAACCGCCCACGCAACATGCCGCCCAGGTCTTCGCTGGTCTTGAGCATGTCCTTGAAGATCACCTTGCGCTTGCCCAGCGGGGAGTTCGGGTCAACCCGGTCACAACCACCCAGGGCCAGTGCTGCCAGCAGAACAACGGTCAATCGCTTCAACATCACGGTCACTTCGGCCTACGCAAATGGGCGGCCAGTATCGCTGCCCAGCGGCGAAAGACCAATAGCCACATAAAAAACAGGGGCGAATATCCGTGTTCACCCATGACAGGAACATACTCATGAAATCTGCCCTGCGCCATCTGGCCTGGACACTCCCGGCGCTGGCCCTGCTGGCCGGCTGCAACGGTGGCGAAAGCGCCAAACCCGAGCCCCATGCCATCGCCACCTACGCCAATGCCACATGGCAGGACCTGCCTGCCGTCAGCGACAGCGACCTGGTGGCGGGCTTCCAGGCCTGGCGCAACGGCTGTGAAAAGCTCAAGCGCGACACCGTCTGGGCCAGCACCTGCGAAGCAGCCGCCAGCGTGCCCGACAATGCCTTGCAGGTGCGTACCTTCCTGCAACAGAACCTGCAGGTATACGGCCTGCGCTCGGCCGAAAATAACGCCAACGGCCTGATCACCGGTTACTACGAACCGGTCTACCCTGGCAGCCTGAGCCAGTCGGCAACCAATCACGTGGCGGTCTACGGCATCCCCGACGACATGATCGTGGTCGACCTGGCCAGCGTGTACCCCGAACTCAAGGGCAAGCGCCTGCGCGGTCGCCTTGATGGCCGGGTGCTCAAGCCATACGACACCGCCGAGGTGATCAACCGTGACGGCGTCAAGGCACCGGTGCTGGCCTGGCTGACCGACCCGATGGACCTGCAGTTCCTGCAGATCCAAGGTTCCGGCCGGGTACAACTGGAAGACGGGCGCCAGCTGCGCCTGGGTTACGCCGACCAGAACGGCCACCCCTACCGGCCAATCGGGCGCTGGCTGGTGGAACAGGGCCAGTTGAAGAAGGAAGAAGTGAGCATGGGCGCCATTCATGCCTGGGCCCAGGCCAACCCACAACGGGTGCCGGAACTGCTCGCCAGCAACCCCAGCTACGTGTTCTTCAGCACCCGCCCGGACAGCAACGAAGGGCCACGCGGTTCGCTGAACGTACCGCTGACCGCTGGCTACAGCGTGGCCATCGACCGCAAGGTGATTCCGCTGGGCAGCTTGCTGTGGTTGTCCACCACTCGCCCGGACGGTACGCCGGTGGTACGCCCGGTGGGGGCCCAGGATACCGGCGGGGCAATTACTGGCGAGGTGCGCGCCGACCTGTTCTGGGGCACTGGGCCGGAAGCTGGGGAACTGGCCGGGAACATGAAGCAGCAGGGGCAGATCTGGATGCTGTGGCCCAAGGGCAAGCCGCTGCCCGAGGTGCCGAAAGTACCTTGATCGGCGGTGGATTCTTCGCGGGCAAGCCCGCGAAGAAGGCGACGCGGTATCAGATGGAAACCACGAAGAAAGCCACAATGATCGCCAACCCGGCAAACCACACCAGCGATCGCAGCATGGCCCAGTCAGCCAGGTAACAGATGATGTAGAGCAGCCGGCTGGTGATGTACATCACCCCCAGCACATCCTGGGTCACCTGCTCGGCATTGCCGACGATATCCGCCACCAGCACCGCCGCGGCAAATGCCGGGAAGGCCTCGAAACTGTTCTGCTGGGCAGCATGCGCGCGCCGCGGCAGCCCGGACAGGGTATCCAGGAAGGCACGCGGGTCGTGGTTGTCGCGCAGTCGGAAGCGGCCACTACCGGCCTTGGCTATCAACGCGCACAGTGGCGGCAAGAGCAGCGCGATCAGGATGCACCACAGGGCAACAGTCATGGACAGGACTCCTTGTTCAGTCTTCGGGTCAAAGCTTCATTACCAGCATGCCGGCCAACACCAGCCCGCAAGCTAGGAGTCTCGGCCCGCCAAAAGGTTCTTTCAGGTAGCGCATGCCCAGCAGCACCACCAGAATCACACTCAACTCCCGCAACGCCGCCGCTTCGGCCACCGACCCCAAGTGCATGGCCCACAGCACCAGCGCGTAACTGAGCAATACACACAACCCCACCGCCAGCCCCAGGCGCCACTGCAGGCGCCAGAACAACACAAACGGCGCACGCCGCGCCACGCTGGCCAGCAACGGGAAGGGCCAGGCACTGAGCAAGGTCAGCCATACCAGGTAATCCCAAGGCTTGCCCCACAAACGCACGGCCTGGCCGTCGAACCAGGTGTAGCAACCAATGCACAGGCCGATCAGGGCAACCACCGGCAGCATCGACCAGGGCAGCCGGTCACCGCCACCGCCCTGCCACAATAGGCAGGCCATGCCACAGGGGATCAGCAGGATGCCAATGATCTGCTGCTGGCTCAGCGATTCGCCGGCAAAGGCCAAGGTCAGCCCCAGCACCACCAGCGGCGACAGCCCGCGCATCAGAGGATAGACCAGCCCCAGGTCGCCCACGCGGTAGGCCTGGATCAACAGGAAGCGGTACAGCTGCTCGGCCAGCGCCGAAGCCAGCAGCCAGGGCCAGATGTTAGTCGGCGGTACCTCGACGAAGGGCACCGCCAGCACCGCGAAAGCCAACGCCACCGTATCCATGCTGGCGATCACCAGCAGGCGCTCGCCGCTGAATTTGATCAGGGTATTCCAGGTCGCATGCAGCAGTGCAGCGACCAACACCAGGGAAGTTGCCAGCACGCCTTCTTATCCTTGTGGCTTTTTATATTTGTGAATATACAGCGCTCGAGGGGACCGTTGTGGGAGCGGGCATGCCCGCGAAGAAAGCAACTCGGTGCATGGCACCGGCTTTGCCGGTGTTCGCGGGCATGCCCGCTCCCACAGAGACCGCGCCAGCCTTCGGGTTTTGCACAAGTCCGGGTATGCGATACAACCTTCTGGATGGGAACGTTTCAAACGAATCCGGTCAAACCCTGTGTCCCGAACCCCGCGCCAGGTCATCAAAGAACTGCCCGAGCCATTCGGGTTACGACTTGGAAGCCACTGTTACAGGATTCGGGATGCTTGAACTAGTTGCCGCGTTTATCTGCCTCACCACCCTCCTCACCTATGTAAATTACCGTTTCATCGGCCTGCCCCCTGCCATCGGCGTGATGGTCACGGCGCTGCTGTTTTCCCTGATGCTGCAGGGCCTGAGCCTGATCGGCTTCCCTGGCCTGGAAGCGCGCGTCGAAGGGCTGATGAACCAGATCGACTTCAACGACCTGCTGATGCACTGGATGCTGGCGTTCCTGCTGTTCGCCGGCGCCTTGCACGTCAACCTCTCCGACCTGCGCAGCTACCGCTGGCCCATCGGTCTGCTGGCCACCGTCGGCGTACTGATTGCCACCGTCGTCATCGGCTACCTGTCGCACTGGGTGTTCGCCCTGTTCGGCTGGCAAGTGCCGCTGATCTACTGCCTGCTGTTCGGTGCGCTGATCTCGCCCACCGACCCGATCGCCGTGCTTGGCGCGCTACGTACCGCCAACGCCTCCAAACCGCTGAAAACCACTATCGTCGGCGAGTCGCTGTTCAACGACGGCACTGCGGTGGTGGTGTTCACCGTGTTGCTGGGCATCATCCAGCTGGGCGAGACGCCGAGCATGACCGACACGGCGATCCTGTTCGCCCGCGAGGCCATCGGCGGGGTGCTGTTCGGCGGCCTGATCGGCTATGCCACCTACCGCATGATCAAGAGCGTCGAGCAATACCAGGTGGAAGTGATGCTGACCCTGGCGCTGGTCATCGGCGGCTCGGCAATGTGCTACGAACTGCACGTTTCGGCGCCGATCGCCATGGTGGTGGCCGGCCTGATAATCGGCAACCTGGGGCGCAACCTGGCGATGAACGACATGACCCGTCGCTACATGGACGGCTTCTGGGAGCTGATCGATGACATGCTCAACGCCTTGCTGTTCGCGTTGATCGGCCTGGAGCTGTTGCTGCTGCCTTTCAACTGGATGCACATGGTAGCCGGCGGCGTGCTGGCGCTGGCGGTGCTACTGTCGAGGTTGCTGACCGTGGCCCCGGCGATCGTGCTGCTGCGGCGCTGGCGCCCGGTGCCCAAGGGCACGGTACGGGTGCTGACCTGGGGTGGCTTGCGCGGTGGGGTGTCGGTTGCCCTGGCACTGTCGCTGCCACTGGGCGAAGAACGTGACCTGCTGCTGTCGATCACCTACATCGTGGTGCTGTCGTCAATCCTGGTGCAGGGGTTGAGCATCGGGCGGGTGGTGCGCAAGGTCAGCGCTCAGCCGTGAGAAATTGTGCCGGCCTCTTCGCGGGTAAACCCGCTCCCACAGGATCTGCGCTACCTTTCGGACGGTGAAAAACCTGTGGGAGCGGGTTTACCCGCGAAGAGGCCGGCACCGACAACCGAGATCTATTCGACTGCACTGTCCGGGAACTGGTCCTGGATGTACTTGATCTCGGTCCGCCCATGCGCCGCCGGCAATCCATCCTCGCCAAGGTTGACGAAGACCATCTTGTCGACCGTGAGGATGGCCTTGCGGGTGATCTTGTTGCGCACTTCGCACTTGAGGGTGATCGAGGTACGGCCGAACTCGGTGGCAGTGATGCCCAGCTCGATGATGTCGCCCTGACGCGAGGCACTGACGAAGTTGATTTCCGATATGTACTTGGTCACCACACGCTGGTTGCCCAACTGGACGATGGCGTAGATCGCAGCCTCTTCGTCGATCCAGCGCAACAGGCTGCCACCGAACAAAGTGCCATTTGGGTTGAGGTCTTCGGGTTTAACCCACTTGCGGGTATGAAAGTTCATCTGTACTCCTGACCTGCTTGGCTAACGTGCAGCAATGATGGCAGAGCGGCCGCTGTCGCTCCATTGAACATCGACTATCGTCGCGATTAATCGACAGAAAACCTTGGGCAAGCCGACGGGCGCGGCTATAATCTCCGCCGTTTCACATGGCCGCCCACAGCGGCGCCATGCCCGCCACCCGTCCGAGGGGCGCTGCAGCAGGCTAGGCCTGTCAGGCTCGGATGGGGCGTTGCTCGCTCTCGCGGGCGCTTAACGCACAACGGCGCCCATTCGCACACTACGAATGGAGGCTCTCATGAGCGCTGCAAACATGCCTGCTGGTTTTACCGATTACAAAGTCGCCGACATCTCCCTGGCCGCCTGGGGTCGTCGCGAAACCATCATCGCCGAATCGGAAATGCCTGCACTGATGGGCCTGCGTCGCAAGTACCTGGCCGAGCAACCGCTCAAGGGTGCGAAGATCCTGGGCTGCATCCACATGACCATCCAGACCGCCGTGCTGATCGAAACCCTGGTTGCCTTGGGTGCCGAAGTGCGCTGGTCGTCCTGCAACATCTTCTCCACCCAGGACCAGGCCGCCGCGTCCATCGCCGCCGCCGGTATCCCTGTGTTCGCCTGGAAAGGTGAAACCGAGCAAGAGTACGAGTGGTGCCTGGAGCAGACCATCCTCAAGGATGGCCAGCCATGGGACGCCAACATGGTCCTCGACGACGGTGGCGACCTGACCGAGCTGCTGCACAAGAAATACCCGCAAGTGCTGGAGCGCGTGCATGGTGTGACCGAAGAGACCACCACCGGCGTGCACCGCCTGCTGGACATGCTGGCCAAGGGCGAGCTGAAAGTCCCGGCGATCAACGTCAACGACTCGGTTACCAAGAGCAAGAACGACAACAAATACGGCTGCCGTCACAGCCTGAACGACGCCATCAAGCGTGGTACCGACCACCTGCTGTCGGGCAAGCAGGCCCTGGTGATCGGCTACGGTGACGTGGGCAAGGGCTCGGCCCAGTCCCTGCGCCAGGAAGGCATGATCGTCAAGGTCACCGAAGTCGACCCGATCTGCGCCATGCAGGCCTGCATGGACGGTTTCGAAGTGGTTTCGCCGTTCATCGACGGTATCAACAACGGTACCGAAGCCAGCATCGACAAGGCCCTGCTGGGCAAGATCGACCTGATCGTGACCACCACCGGTAACGTCAACGTCTGCGACGCCAACATGCTCAAGGCGCTGAAGAAGCGTGCCGTGGTGTGCAACATCGGCCACTTCGACAACGAGATCGACACCGCCTTCATGCGCAAGAACTGGGCCTGGGAAGAGGTCAAGCCGCAGGTGCACAAGATCCACCGCACCGGCGCTGGCAGCTTCGACCCGCAGAACGACGACTACCTGATCCTGCTGGCCGAAGGCCGCCTGGTAAACCTGGGTAACGCCACTGGCCACCCAAGCCGCATCATGGACGGTTCGTTCGCCAACCAGGTACTGGCGCAGATCTTCCTGTTCGAGCAGAAGTTCGCCGACCTGTCGCCCGAAAAGAAAGCCGAGCGCCTGACTGTCGAAGTACTGCCGAAGAAGCTCGACGAAGAAGTGGCCCTGGAAATGGTCCGCGGCTTCGGTGGCGTGGTCACCCAGCTGACCAAGCAGCAGGCCGACTACATTGGTGTGACCGTCGAAGGCCCGTTCAAGCCACACGCATACCGCTACTAAGCGGCCAGCTTGAAGCTTCAAGCGGCAATCAAAGGCAGACCATGCCGTTGCCGCTTGCAGCTCAAGCATCACGGATCTTGAACGATGCCCAAGCCAGGCCGGCCATAACCGATCTGGCTTTTACTTGCAGCCTGCCGCTTGAAGCTTGCTGCCAGAGGAACGCCTGATGTCCCAGGAACGCCGTTACAGTTTCGAGTTCTTCCCGACCAAGACCGATGCCGGTCACGAAAAGCTGATGGGCGTCGCCCGCCAGCTGGCCGCCTACAACCCGGACTTCTTCTCCTGCACCTACGGTGCCGGTGGCTCGACCCGCGACCGCACGCTGAACACCGTGCTGCAGCTGGAAAGCGAAGTGAAGATACCTGCCGCGCCGCACCTGTCGTGCGTAGGCGACACCAAGGCCGAACTGCGTGCCCTGCTGGCCGAATACAAGGCTGCAGGCATCAAGCGCATCGTCGCCCTGCGTGGCGACCTGCCATCGGGTATGGGCATGGCCAGTGGCGAACTGCGCTACGCCAGCGACCTGGTCGAATTCATTCGCCAGGAAACTGCCGATCACTTCCACCTGGAAGTGGCCGCCTACCCGGAGATGCACCCCCAGGCCCGCAACTTCGAGGCTGACCTGGCCAACTTCGTGCACAAGGTCAAGGCCGGTGCCGACAGCGCCATCACCCAGTACTTCTTCAACGCCGACAGCTACTTCTACTTCGTCGAGCGCGCGCAGAAGCTGGGCGTGGACATCCCGGTGGTACCCGGCATCATGCCGATCACCAACTACAGCAAGCTGGCGCGTTTCTCCGACGCCTGTGGCGCCGAGATCCCGCGCTGGATCCGCAAGCAGCTGGAAGCCTATGCCGACGACACCGCCAGCATCCAGGCATTCGGTGAAGAAGTGATCACCCGCATGTGCGAACAGCTGCTGCAAGGCGGAGCACCGGGGCTGCACTTCTACACCTTGAACCAGGCCGAGCCGAGCCTGGCGATCTGGAACAATCTGAAGCTGCCGCGCTGAAATTTTTTGCAAAATCTGTTTAAGATTTGATTAAGGCTTTGGTCATAGACTAAAGCCTTAATCATTTTCCGGTTACACAGGTCTTGCCTGCCATGCAGCCCCTCCAGCCATTGCGTCCACAGCTCGTCTACCTGGCTTTTGGCCCGGCAACCTACCATCAGGAGGCCTGCTTCAGCATCGTCAGCGCCCTCGCCCATCTGGGCACGGCAGCGAGCGAAGCCATGGACATCCAGGTCTATACCGATAACCCGCAGCCCTATGCCGGCCTGCCGGTCACCTTACACCTGCTGGACGAAGCCACGCGCCAGGCATGGAACGCGCCTCACGGCTATCACTTTCGCAGCAAGCATGTGCTGTTGCGCCAGGTGCTGCAGCAACACCCGCTGGCAGTGCTGATCGACACCGACACCTTCTTCCGCAAGTCGCCGCTGGAGCTGTTCGCCCGGGTAGCCCCTGGCCGCCTGCTGTGCAATGCCATCGGCGCACGCTACGGCAGCAACCAGAAGTGCCTGCTGTACAAGAACCTGCTGGCCATCCTCGAGTCCAGGGGCTTGGCTGATTGCCAGATGCCACTAGTCAATTCGGGGGTGATCGGCCTCACCGCCGAAGACGCCGGCACTCTGGACCGCTCCATCGCCATGATGGACGAGTTCCACCCCCTGGCTCGCGAGGCGTATACCCTCGAGGAGTTCTGCCTGGCGGTGGCGGCCTACCGCACGCTGGAATTGGCCGAATGCACAGATGTCATCCACCACTACTGGAGCCGCAAGGCGCAGTTCCGCGCCAAGATTCAGGCCTGGCTGCGCAAGCACGGCCACGACCCGCTGAGCCAGGCGGCGCTGGCCGACGTATCCCTGGTCAATGACCAGCTGCCACGGCCGCCGGCCCTGCAACGCCTGGGTTACAAGGCGCTGAGCATGACCCTGCCAAGCCACGAGCGCCAGTTCGCCCGAGAACTGCTGTATGGCTGCTACCCCTACCCCAATGAGTTCGACCGCGCCTGCGCGCCGGCCTGGTGGGACAAAGCCCTGGAAAACCTCAACGCCCGCCATGGCCACATGGAACCCGAGCAACTGCGCCAGTGCCTGCGCCACCCGGGGTTGCGCCTGTCGCTGGGCGAGCGGCGCAAGGATATCGAGGCGCATCTGCTGAGGTCATCCCACACTTGAGCGAACCTGTGCCGGCCTCTTCGCGGGTAAACCCGCTCCCACAGGATCTCTGCTGGCTTGCAGGCTCGCGCTGTACTTGAGGGAGCGGGTTTACCCGCGAAGAGGCCGGCACAGGAGAACATCATCCTCACTGGCCTTGAACAGGCCGAGCGCGTAATCTCCGGCCATGCCACACATCGCCCGACTGTTCTGGATCCTGTTGCTCGCCTGCCTGAGCCCGCTGGCCTTGGGCGAGCGCCTGCGCCTGGTAACCGACGACTGGGCACCCTATGCATACCAGCACGACGGCCAGCCTCGCGGCATCGACTACGAAGTCACCACCCGGGTGTTCGAGCGCCTTGGCGTCGAGGTGGAGTGGGAGTTCCTGCCGTGGAAGCGCTGCCTGGCAATGATCGAGCAGGGCTTGGCCGACGGCATCATGGATATCTTCCAGAACGAGTCGCGCCAGCACTACCTGGTGTACGCCCCCGAGCCCATGTCGGAGGTAGAGTTCGTCCTGTTCCAGGCCCGCACTCGACGCCATGCCGTCAAGACTCTCGATGACCTTGCCGGCCTAACCGTCGGCACCTCACCCGGCTACGCCTATGGTGCCGCTTTCAACGAAGCCGTACATTTCCGGCGCGAAGCTGCACCTACCCATGAAGCCAACTTCGGCAAGCTGATGCTGGGCCGCATCGATCTGGCAATCACCGACCGCAAGGTCGGCCATTACCTGCTGCGGCATCTGGGCCTCCAAAAGCAGGTCGAGGAGCTGCCCTTGGTGATCAGCCGCCAGCCCCAGTACCTGGCGCTGGCGCGCAAGCCAGGGCGGGAGGCACTGGCCCAGGCCTTCGCCGTGGAACTCCGGCGCTTCAAGCTGGAACCGGCCTATACAGCAATCAACAACCGCTACACAGGCGACATCGGAAACATTCTCAACGCCGTTGAGCAGCAGGAAAGCAGCACAGCGCGATAGCTCTGTTATACTCGGGCCTTCCCGCCCGGCTCACGCCCGGACGCTCGGCCTCGCAACAGGCATCCCGATCGGCATCGACGCACCTTCGCGTCCACCCTCTGCTACCCGGATGTGCAGTGAAAGCCCAGCTGGACCGGACGCGATCGCATCCCACCGATGCCCGTCGCGCCAGGCAGAACATCCCAAACGGGCCCAGCCCACACGAGAACAGGATTGCCCATGTCCTTTGCTTCCCTCGGTCTCTCCGAGGCTCTTGTCCGCGCTATCGAGGCTGCGGGCTACACCCAGCCGACCCCCGTGCAACAGCGGGCGATTCCCGCCGTGTTGCAAGGCCGCGACCTGATGGTCGCCGCACAGACAGGTACTGGTAAAACCGGCGGTTTCGCCCTGCCGATCCTCGAGCGCCTGTTCCCGGCCGGCCACCCCGACAAGTCGCAGCGCCATGGCCCGCGCCAACCTCGCGTGCTGGTCCTGACCCCGACCCGCGAACTGGCAGCCCAGGTGCATGACAGCTTCAAGGTCTATGCCCGTGACCTGCCACTGGTCAGCGCCTGCATTTTCGGCGGCGTCGGCATGAACCCGCAGATCCAGGCCATTGCCAAGGGTGTGGACGTGCTGGTCGCCTGCCCGGGCCGCCTGCTCGACCTGGCCGGCCAAGGCAAGGTTGACCTGGCCCACGTGGAAATCCTGGTGCTGGACGAAGCCGACCGCATGCTCGACAT
The DNA here is from genome assembly GCF_023093815.1 of Pseudomonas sp. PNPG3. Taxonomy (NCBI): domain Bacteria; kingdom Pseudomonadati; phylum Pseudomonadota; class Gammaproteobacteria; order Pseudomonadales; family Pseudomonadaceae; genus Pseudomonas; species Pseudomonas sp. PNPG3. The sequence continues at coordinate 2,926 of NZ_JALLKV010000032.1, read as the reverse complement.
GGGCTTCATCCATGACGTCAAGAAGGTCCTCGCTCGCCTGCCGGCCAAGCGCCAGAACCTGTTGTTCTCGGCCACGTTCTCCAAGGACATCACCGACCTCGCCGACAAGCTCCTGCACAACCCGGAGCGTATCGAGGTCACCCCGCCGAACACTACCGTCGAGCGTATCGAGCAGCGCGTCTACCGCCTGCCCGCCAGCCACAAGCGCGCGCTGCTGGCGCACCTGATCACCCAAGGTGCCTGGGAACAGGTACTGGTGTTCACCCGCACCAAGCACGGCGCCAACCGCCTGGCCGAGTACCTGGAAAAGCACGGCCTGACCGCCGCCGCAATTCATGGCAACAAGAGCCAGAACGCCCGCACCAAGGCCCTGGCCGACTTCAAGGCCAACAGCGTGCGCGTACTGGTCGCCACCGACATCGCCGCCCGTGGCCTGGACATCGACCAGCTGCCGCACGTGGTCAATTTCGAGCTGCCGAACGTAGAGGAAGACTACGTCCACCGTATCGGCCGTACCGGCCGTGCCGGGCGTTCAGGCGAGGCCATTTCCATGGTCGCGCCGGATGAAGAGAAACTGCTCAAGAGCATCGAGCGGGTAACCAAGCAGAAGATTCCTGACGGCGACCTGATGGGTTTCGACGCCAGCCAGGTTGAAGCAGAAAAGCCTGAAGTACGCGAACGCCAGCAGAACAATGGCCGTGGTGGCCGTAACCAGCAAGCCCGCGGCGACGGCGGCAAAGACGCCAACGGCGGCCGCAAGGACAAGGGCAAGGATAAAGGCAAGGCCAAGCAACAGGCTGCGGACAAGCCGGCCGACAAGGAAAAGAGCGGCGACAAGCAACAGCAGCAACGCAAGCCGCGTGACAAGAAGCCACGCCAGCAGCAACAGCAGGCCAGCAACAGCAGTGCGCCGAAAGTGCCTGTCGACCGTGATCCGGAAGAGTTCCTGGACGACGATATCGACAACTTCGGCAACCGTGCCGACTATGTCAGCCCGTACCAGGGCAAGAACCAGGGCCGCAATCGCCGCCCGGGTGCCAATGCCGGCCAAGGTCAGGGCCAGGGTAATGGCCAGCGCAGCAACGCCGGTGGCCAGGGTCGCAATAGCGGCCAGCCGCGCAGCAGCGGTGGCGGCGAGAAACGTCCGGCCCGCGCCAATAATGGTGGCGGCGCCCGTCGTGATGGTGGCGGCCGTGGTCGCCCGGCCCGTGACGATGCTGCACGGCAAGAGCCGGCCGTGCGCAACCCGCGCCAGCCGGAAAAACAGCCAGTGATCATCCGCAAGGAGTCCAAGCTCGACCGTTACCCGACGCCAGAGCAGCTGGATGACCTGCCGAGCCGCCCGCGCGGTGAGCGCCCGGCGCTGTTGACCCGCAAGGGCTGACAAAAAGTATGAGGGGGCCGCTTTGCGGCCCTTTCGCGACACAAGGCCGCTCCCACAGGTATTGCGCTGCAAGTGAAATCTGCGCAATACCTGTGGGAGCGGCCTTGTGTCGCGAAAGGGCTGCGAAGCAGCCCCCTCGGTACTTCAGCTAAAGCAAATTACTTCTGCTTCACACCTTCAACACTGATATCCAGGTCCAGGGTCTGCGAGGTAGCGCCCGGGCCCTTGATGCCGAAGTCGTTCAGGTTCAGCGTGGTGGTAGCGTTGAAACCAGCGCGCTCGCCGCCCCATGGATCCTTGCCTTCACCGTTGAAAGTGGCCTTGAAGGTGACCGGCTTGGTCACACCGTGCATGGTCAGGTCGCCAGTCACGTCAGCAGTCTTGTCGCCAGTCGGCTTGACGCTGGTGGAGACGAACTTGGCTTCGGGATACTTCTTCACGTCGAGGAAGTCGGCGCTGGCAATGTGCTTGTCACGCTCGGCGTGGTTCGACCACAGGCTGGCGGTTTTCAGGTCGACGTTGATCTTGCTGGCTTCAGGCTTTGCACTGTCCCAGGTGAAGTTGCCGTCGAAGTCCTTGAAGGTACCGTGAATGAAGCTGTAGCCCAGGTGGCTGATCTTCCAGTCAACGAACGCGTGCTGGCCTTCCTTGTCGATCTTGTACTCGGCAGCCATGGCCTGGCCGGCGGAGAGCAGAGCGGTACCGAGCGCCAGAGCGGCAAAAGTCTTTTTCAACATCCTTACTTCCTTCCTTTGCAATTGAGGTTGAGAGTCAAGCTTTGCGGCCCAGCATGCGGGTCAGGGTCGCGTCACGGTCGATGAAATGGTGCTTGAGCGCTGCCAAGCCATGCAGCACGGCAAAAATCACCAAGCCCCAGGCCAGCCAGAGATGGATCACGCCTGCCAGGTCTGCCTGGTCGGGCAGGTCGCTGACCAGTGCCGGCACTTCGAACATGCCAAACACCGGAATGCCGACACCGTCGGCGGTGGAAATCAGGTAACCGGCGATCATTACCGCGAACAGCCCCAGGTACAGGGCCAGGTGGCCCAACTTGGCTGCCAGGCGGGTGAATGCGCCGTGGCTGGCTGGTGCCGGTGGTGGCGGGCTGATGAAGCGCCAGAGCACCCGCAGCAGCATCACCGCCAGCAGCACCAGGCCGATGCTCTTGTGCAGGTCCGGGCCGGCCTTGCGCCAAGGGCTGTAGTAGTCGAGGCCGACCATCCACAGGCCCAGCCCGAACAGGCCGAAGACTGCCAGAGCCACGCCCCAGTGCAGGACGATGCTGACCACGCCGTAGCGAGAAGATGAATTGCGCAGTTGCATGTTGACGTGTTTCCCCGTGAAAGCTGTGCACAGACTAACGCGTAACGCATCGAATAAAAGCGTAAAAAATTGCTTTGGTTTATCGAGAAATCCGATATGTATTCTGTAAGCTTCCCATTAAGGAAACATTAACGATAGTTGGGTAATCAGCGGTTGCCAGTGCCGGCCCTGTGGGAGATTCTATGGTTTTCAGCAAGCCAGTTTCGCGCCTTTAGTGAC
>NZ_JALLKV010000328.1:0-237 GCF_023093815.1 Pseudomonas sp. PNPG3 | reverse complement strand
CCAACGGGCAGGTCGTTGAACTGGGTGGCCAGTGGGTTGGAGAAGGGCATGAGGAACTTCGCTCCCTCCTCTCCTCACAAGGGTTAGAACTGGTTGATTCAACCGACGGCGACGTCGTTGTCAAGGCCAGGGGCAGGGTCTCTCACGTCACAAGTTTGTCCGAGCCGTCCGCTCATTCCCTTAGCCCCTTCGAATTGGCTGACCTCGGCCAGGGCCTGCTGAGGTTCCGTCGTCTGG
>NZ_JALLKV010000327.1:0-238 GCF_023093815.1 Pseudomonas sp. PNPG3 | reverse complement strand
CGTTCATCCGGTCACGCATATTGCCTCAGAGCTCCATACCGTCATTCGGGTCCATGGCGACCTGACGAGCGACGCCGCGCATCTGTTGGCGTATGAGCCGGGACTGACGGACGGCATCCTCGTCATCGTCAAGAACGGCGGCAAATTCTTCTGCCGGCGTCAGTTCGGTCGTCTCCTTGGCGATCGCGACGTGATGGGGGAGTTCGGGCTCGCGACGGAGTCCGCTGTTCGCCGTGTC
>NZ_JALLKV010000326.1:0-238 GCF_023093815.1 Pseudomonas sp. PNPG3 | reverse complement strand
TCGCGATCCTCGGCACGCTGTGGACGGCCGGCGCGGGCGTCGGCACCCTGGTGGTCGGCTGGCACCGGCCCAGCGACGTCGTCGGCGCGATCCTCGTGGTCGCGGCCTGGACCTTCGCGGTGCTCGCGCTCGACGGCCTGCATGCCCGGCGCCGCGCGGTCCGCGCCCTGCAGCGGATCCGCGAGCGGCAGGCGGCCGACGCCGCCCAGGGGGTGCGCCCCCTGCGGGTGCGCCCCGA
>NZ_JALLKV010000325.1:0-238 GCF_023093815.1 Pseudomonas sp. PNPG3 | reverse complement strand
GGTACAAGACAAGAGCCATTTTCAGCGTGTTGGATTAGACCACTTATGATGGGCCCGTGCCCCTTCGCCTCGATCCCTCTGATGCACGGCCGCTGCCCGTGCAAATCGCCGCAGCCCTACGCGCCCAGGTCGCCGCCGGCGTCCTCCTGCCAGGCGAGCGCGTTCCTTCGACCCGCCACTTGGCTTCGCAGCTCGGCATTTCCCGAGGCAGCGTGGTCACCGCCTACGACCAACTCAC
>NZ_JALLKV010000324.1:0-238 GCF_023093815.1 Pseudomonas sp. PNPG3 | reverse complement strand
CCCGCGCCCGCCTGCGCGAGCTGGTCGCGTTCCCACGACAGCCGCCCGACCATCGCCTCGGCGTCGCGGTTCAGCGCCGCCTCGCGCTCGATGTCGCGGTCGAGCTGGGCTGCGCGGGCCGCCAGCGTTACTATGGCCTTCGCCGCGCGGGCGTCGGCTTCGTCCAGCGCCTCGCGTTCGACCTGCGCGCGCGACAGGATCGCGCTCGCCACGGTTTCCTCGTCGCGCAAGGGGGGCA
>NZ_JALLKV010000323.1:0-238 GCF_023093815.1 Pseudomonas sp. PNPG3 | reverse complement strand
CGCGGGCATCACCGAGGACCTCTTCCGCTTCGAGGGCACCGCGGTGGTCTGCGACTCCCAGGAGGAGGCGGTCCAGAAGATCCTCGACAAGACCGTGCAGGCCGGCCACATCGTCGTCATCCGCTACGAGGGCCCGCAGGGCGGCCCCGGCATGCAGGAGATGCTCTACCCGACGTCCTTCCTCAAGGGCCGCGGCCTGGGCAAGACCTGCGCGCTGATCACCGACGGCCGCTTCTCC
>NZ_JALLKV010000322.1:0-238 GCF_023093815.1 Pseudomonas sp. PNPG3 | reverse complement strand
CGCTGACTGATCGGCTGGAATACGACACTCAGACTGTGTTGGAGGGGATTGTGAAGTCCGTGACGATCAACTGGGTATGGTTGCCGCCGTGGGGTCTGGAGCGCATCACCGACGATGGTCGGGCGCAGCTCCAGGCAATCGGCTTTAACGTCTAAGTCTCAAGCCCTGCCACTACGGGAATGAGGCCGTAGTGGCAGGTGTGTCACTCGAATCGACGGAATCACGGAAGTCCGAGGAC
>NZ_JALLKV010000321.1:0-239 GCF_023093815.1 Pseudomonas sp. PNPG3 | reverse complement strand
GCTCGGGCTGGATCATCGGGTCCCCCTGGAGCGATGAGGGCGGCGCGGTCGGCCGCCGCGCACCATCCCACCACAGCGAGCGTCCGGACGCCTCCGGTACGCTCCGACCGGAACCGTCGGCCGCTCGTGCGACGCCGATGACGCCGGCGCAGCGCCGCCGCGGAGCACCCCGGGGAGGAGCCTCATGACCGGCAGCATCGTGCTGATCCACGCCGTCCGCTCCTCGCGGACCATGTGGA
>NZ_JALLKV010000320.1:0-239 GCF_023093815.1 Pseudomonas sp. PNPG3 | reverse complement strand
CGACCGCCGTCGGCGCGGTCGAGGTCTCCGCGGGACGGCTCGACCTGGTGATGCTGCCGGTCGTCGTGGCGGTCGCCGCGGCGAGCCCCTCCGCGGTGCTGCAGTGGATCTCCACCAGCCGCCACACCGGGAACACCGCGGCCGCGGCCCGTCGGATCGAGGCGATCCTCGAGGCCGAGCCGCTGGTGGACCCCGTCCCCGGCGTCCACCCGGTCGTCCCGGCCGCGGAGCCCGGCATC
>NZ_JALLKV010000319.1:0-240 GCF_023093815.1 Pseudomonas sp. PNPG3 | reverse complement strand
GTGCCAGCTGACCTTGTTGTGTGATTCAACCCAGGCGCCAGCCTGGTTCAGCCGGTTTGGCCGCAAGGTGCAGGTGGCAGATACCCGAGCCCCTAGCATTGTCGATGATTTGGTGCAACTGGCCGCTGGTTTTGCCGGCCAGAAGGCCGTGCTGATCCCGACCGAAGAAAAAACCGTGGTCCAAATAAGCGCCGCCCGTGACCGGCTGGCGCCCTACTATCACTTGCCGCTCTGTCCCCA
>NZ_JALLKV010000031.1:0-65565 GCF_023093815.1 Pseudomonas sp. PNPG3 | reverse complement strand
GAAACGCTATTTCCTGAGCTTGGAGAGTGTCTAGGAAACCAGGGGCGATTCAAATCGCCGCGTTGAGGTCGGCCAATAGCATCGTGTTTTTTACTGGTGCCGGTATTTCCGCTGAGAGTGGGATACCTACGTTTCGTGACAAACTAACCGGGCTTTGGTCCACTCACGATCCCGAGAAACTGGAGACAGCTAAGGCCTTTCGTGAAAACCCTGCTCTCGTCTGGGGGTTCTATCTGTGGCGGCGTAATCAGATGAATCAAGCGAAGCCAAACGCTGCTCATTTAGCGGTACAACGCCTGGCAAGTACAGGCAGGAACGTAGCTGTGATCACGCAGAACATCGACGACTTACACGAGCGCGCGGGATCGGTGGATGTTGCGCATCTTCATGGAAGTCTTAAAAGCCCCAAATGCTTCGCATGCCATAGGACTGCGGACTTGCAGCCCTCCCAGTTTGATTTACCTCAGCATGCCGTCGAGCGCGACCCACCTCGATGCCCACGGTGCAATGGCAGACTGCGCCCAAGCATCGTATGGTTCGGCGAAGACCTCTCCACTGTCATTTGGAAGTCTGCAGTCGCAACAGTCCAAAGCTGCCAAGTGCTGGTTTCTGTCGGCACATCTGGCATCGTCACACCAGCGGCAGAGATCCCACAAATAGCGCTTTCCTATGGAGCCGTGGTCGTTCACGTTAACTTGGTCGATGTATCTCTTAATACGCCAAATGAGCTTATGATTTTCGGAAAAGCTGCCGAAGCACTTCCCGCCCTCCTAAGCGCTGCTTGTGGAGTCTGATTATTAGGCTACAGCGCTTGCCTCAGAGACACTTTCAGACTTCCGGGTACGACAAGCAGATATGAATGTGTCCAGCAGCACTACCGCACCTCAGCAAGGTCTATGAAATGAACAAATCGTTCAAGGTGACCATCGAAGATTGGGATGGGGTCGGACGATTCGTATATCCGACGAAGCCCTTCAACAGCTTGGGGTGGACGTGGGTGATTCGTTGTATCTGCTGGAAGAAGTCGTCGGCAGTCACCAATGTATCGTTCTCTCTAAGACGCCTCAGTTGGCGGATAAAATTGATGAGTCGATGGAGGCTTGGGACAGCAGAGATTAAGCCCAGATTGAAGCAATAATGGCCCTCCGGCGGGATGTGGTGGATGGACCTGAGTACCCTATGGCGTCACAAATACGTTGCGCTTCCTGCAAAGCAGCGTTGCCTACAAGACGGATTCAGCAGCGAAACCCAAACGTTTAGTGTGAAGGCTGATTACCACTCAGATATTCACCCAAACCTTCGGAGTATCGCCATGAAGTTATTCACCCCAATCAAAGTGGGCCGCCACACTCTTAAGCACCGTGTAGCGATGGCTCCCCTCACCCGCTCCCGCGCAGGTCAACCGGGAAATGTCCCCACCGTAATGAACGCAGAGTATTACCGCCAGCGGGCCGGCGCCGCTCTCATTATCACTGAAGCATCTCAGATCTCCCAACAAGCCCAGGGGTATGCATGGACTCCAGGTGTCCACACACCTGAGCAAGTTGAGGGTTGGAAGGCGGTAAGCGAAGCAGTACATCGAGAGGGGGGCATTATCTTCTTGCAGCTTTGGCATGTAGGACGAATCTCCCACCCGAGTTTCCAGGTGAACGGAGGCCCCCCCGTAGGCCCCAGTGCTGTGCCAGTCCCCGACGGCAAGACGTTCATCGTCGACGAACATGGCAACGGGATATGGGCGCCCGTCCCTCCCCCCCAAGCGCTCTCCGTTGAAGGCATCCAATCAATCATTCAGGACTACAGAGCTGCTGCGCGCAATGCCATCCTGGCAGGAATGGACGGCGTTGAGATTCACGCCGGAAATGGCTACCTGTTAGACCAATTCATCGACTCCAACAGCAACCAGCGCAACGACATGTACGGCGGCTCCGTCGAGAATCGCGCACGCTTGCTACTCGAAGTGACGAAGGCTGTTATTGAGGAAGTAGGAGCCGACAGGGTGTCCGTACGGCTCACCCCCATGGGACGGTTTATGGGTATGGGGGACGCAACTCCCGAGGAGACATTTGGCTACATCGCGAAACAGCTCGATACGATGAACCTCGCCTACCTACATCTAGTTGAACCAGCGATAGTCGGAATAGTGCGTGACGAGAACTATGACCCTCGTTGGGATTCCATCATCAAACACCTGCGCACCCGATACACCGGCGTCCTCATGCTCGCTGGCGGCTACGATGCAGAAGCCGCCGAACAAGCACTGTCTAGCGGACGCGGAGACATCATTGCCTTTGGTCGCACGTTCATCGCCAACCCTGATCTGCCCTCCCGACTCAAATACGGAAAACCGTTGAACAGCGCCGACGCAACAACATTCTTTGGTGGCAGTGAAGTCGGCTACACCGACTATCCATTTGCTGATCACTTCGAGTCCGTTTAGGTCTGACAGCCAATCTACAGCACGCATGACATTACAGATTGATGCCAGATTGCCAAGCCATTGGGAGCGGTCGAACACGCTCCCTTTTGTACTGGAAATTCATCCTCGTCAGGAGGCTGGCTGACTTGAGCGTGTTGGTGATGATGCTGAATTGAACCAGGTGCCGACGCAAGAATGACCCAAATTATGTTGCGTCAAATCCAGCAAAGGCGATGGGCTGCACAAAATCCGAATGGTTCAGCGATATCTCGGCAACTGGGTCAATTCCGCATCACCTCCATACAAAACATGCGCACGTGAGGCGGTGGCCAGTGATTGTTATCGACCGTGGATTCAGCCGCTCAGACCAAAGGCGAAAGACTAATCTCTTTTCTGCAGGCCAGGTCGTCAAGCTTGGCTCTGTCGGGGCAGCTACCAGTTCCCAAACGCAACTATCGCTCCACTGCAATGCACTTGATCTCCACAAGAAGGCCGGGACGAGCCAGTTCAGCGACACCCACGCACGTCCATGCACAAGTGATCCTGGGAAAGACCGCATCTTTCACGCGTCTAAAAATTGGCATGTGATTGTGCATATCTACGTGATATGTCGTCATTTCTACGACATCTTCAAATGTGCAGCCACCGGCATCCAACACGAGCCGGAGGTTGTCCCATACTGCCAAAAACTGCTGCTCAGGATCTTCGATAACGGATAAGTCCGGCGCCCGGCCTACCTGACCTGCGCAGTACAGAGTTTTTCCCACCTTCACAGCCGGTGCATAGCCAGCACGCTCGCTGAGCAATTTCATAGCATCTGGAATAATGATCTTACGGTCAGTCATGGTCGGGGAGCCCTGAATAGACGGTGCGAACGCTAACCCTGCTGCCAGGGCAGCGTCCACTTGGGATCCGCAAGCTGTATTTAACCTGCGGCCAGTGCGATCGAGCCCCCCGAGAACACCTCCATTCCCGCAACCGGTCGCCAGTCACGCAAAGGCGTCAGATAGTGCAGTTCGAATCGCCTCGACAAAAACGCCCACACCCCTGCCCGCCGTTCAAACCGGTCGTGATACAGCCCACTGACTTGCACTGGGCCCTTGTCAATGTCATGGAACAGGCAGTTTGCAGCGACCGTTCCTGTTGCGCCTTCCCCTGCGATATCTATTAAAGGATTTGCCATCCAGTGGTGCATGTGAGGCATCTGGCGCCAGCTGCTTTCAGCCATGGCAAGGATCCCGTCACGTCCCACGGCACTGCCGAACCCCGGAAGATCCAGGCTGGCGTCCAGGTGCCAGATGTCCCGCAAGAGAGCTGCATCGATACGGTCAAACGCGTTCGCGTAAACGCTGATAAGTCGATCTATCGCAGCGCGACTTTCCAGTGCGTCGAGTCGAGCGCTCAGAGTTTCGATGTTCATAATGATCTCCTGATTAAGCAATGATCGCCCCGGCCGGCCCCCTTCCTCCGCAATGAAATCCATACGAATGGCGCGCGCGGGTGGGTCAACTGTCAGTACGCGAAAAGTTGGAGTTAGCGCCGGCACTGTTACCCGATGAGTAGGCCCCAGTCCAAGCCGAGGGCAGCCTAGTGTCGGTTTGCGAATGCCCAACGAAACGTCAGATTTGAGACAAGCCACCATCGACCATCAACTCGACACCGTTCACATACCGCGCATCGTAGGACGCCAGGAACAGGGCGGACGAGGCGATCTCCTCAGGTTGCGCCATGTAGCCCAGTGGCGTGATTTGCTCCACGTGCTTGCGCAGCTCGGCGATGTCGCTTTCGCTCATCCCCAAACCGTTGTCCATCAGCGGGGTGCGAGTGAAACCGGGGCTCAGTACGTTTGCCCGAATTCTGCGTCCCCCGAGTTCATTGGCCCACGTGCGTGCGAAGGACCGCACGGCTGCCTTGGAAGCGTTGTAGAGACTCAGCCCTTCCATACCATTGCCGGAGCAGATCGAGGCGGTCAGGACGATCGACGAACCATTTTTCATGAGCGGCAGCAGCGTCTGAACAGTGAAGAAGACACCCTTCACGTTAATGTCGAACATCGTGGAGTAAGCCGCCTCACTGGTCTCGCCCAGTGGATTCTTTTCGCAGATACCCGCGTTGGCAAACACAGCATCTACTTGGTCACCCCGTGCCTCGATCACAGCCTTGAGCTCATCAAGATCAGCCTGGCGGGAAACATCGGAGATCACCGCCACGGCCTTGTCGCCCAGCTTGGCAATCGCCGCCTCCAGCGTGCCTGGCGAACGGCCGGTGATGTAAACGCGCTTGGCACCTTCGGCAATAAGCCCCTGCGCAATAGCGAATCCGATGCCGGTGGACGCGCCTGTTACAACGGCAATCTGATGAGTGAATTTACCTGACATGCCTGACTCCTCAGCATTGGATGAGTGGATCAACTGAAACACCAGTCGAGCCATTGTGAGCGGCATCTGCAGGCGGCGGCACTGCCATAACTGAACGTGGACCGTGCATTTTTGTGAGGCGAAAACGGCTGAGAAAATCGCTAAGTTGGGGCCACTCAGTTTTCTTGAAGAAGCCCTTTCATGTCACAGAACGCAACCCTCTCCCTCGAACCAAAACGCTGGTTCATGTTCATCATCCTGCTGGTCGGCGCGTTCCTGCCGCCTCTGGATTTCTTCATCGTCAACGTTGCCCTGCCCTCCATTCAGAATGATTTGGGAACGGGCTCTTCCGCCGAACAATTGGTGATCTCCTCTTACGCGACGCTGTATGCCGTCACACTGATCACCGGCGGGCGCCTGGGCGATCTGTACGGTCGCGGGCGGATGTTTTTTCTGGGATTGGCCGGGTTCGCGGCAGCATCCTTGCTCTGTGGGCTCGCCTCCTCGCCATGGATACTGATTATCGGGCGTGCCCTGCAAGGCGTGACCGCGGCCGTGATGGCGCCTCAGGCACTCGCATCGGTGCAAGCCATCTTCCCGGAATCTGAAAAGCCCCTGGCGTTGAGCATCTACGGCGCCGTATTTGGGCTGGCGTCCGTGATCGGTCAGGCGTTGGGCGGCGTTCTGATTGCCCTCAACGTCATGGGGACGGGATGGCGAGCGATCTTTCTGGTGAACCTACCGATTGCACTGCTGGTTGTATTGTTCGGGATTCCCGTGTTCAAGGAAACCCGCGCGGCGCATGCAAGCAAGCTGGACCTCTGCGGCACCGCGTTGTCGATCCTGACGTTGGGTGCGTTGATCGTACCCTTGATCGAAGGCCGCGAAGCCGGCTGGCCGCTGTGGGCCTGGCTGTCGCTGGCTGCGGTCCCCGTTCTGGCCTGGCTGTTCTGGCAATACGAAATCCGTTTGCATCGCGCCGGTGGTACCCCCCTGCTCAACCCTGCCGCGTTAAAGGCGCCAGGCCTGTGCCGAGCACTGTTGGTCGCGCTGTGCTTCTATGCGATCGGTGTGTTCTTCCTGTTGTTTTCGATTTATCTGCAGGGCGCTCTGCACGCAACACCGCTCCATGCGGGTCTGATCTTTCTGCCTTTTGGTGCGGGCTTTCTCTTGGGGCCTTTGTCGACCGGCCAGTTCAAACGCCTCTTTGGCGCTTACGTCAATCCTGTGGGCATGGCATTGGAGGTCATCGGATTCCTGGCGCTGGCATGGCTTGTGTCAGCGACGCCCACTGACCTCACTCCGTCTGGTCCGCTGCTGGCCGTCATTCTGTTTGTGATCGGATTTGGGCAAGGCCTGGCTCTGCCAACGTTAATGCGAATGGTCACGGGAAGGGTGGCGCCGGACTACTCGGGCATGATCGCGGGGATCACCAGCGCGTCGTTGCAGATCAGTACGTCGCTGAGCGTCGCTGTGATTGGTGGGGTCTTCTATACCCTGCTGGGGACGCACACGGACGCGGCAGTGATTACGCACGCTTTCTGCGTTTCCGTTCTCTGCATCGCCGCCTTCCTGACGCTGGGTGCAGGGCTGAGTTTCAGCCTCTTGCGTCAACCTGGTAACGCATAATCCCCTGCTCAACGATGCACCCGATCCAGCAGGTTCAGCGCATCGTCAGTCGGACCCGATCATGCTGGATGCCAGGTCAGCGAGCGCGCGCAGCCTGTCCATCTGGCGCATGTCCTGGTGATAGCCCATCCAGATGTCTCTACCCGGTGGCGGCTCGTCCGGGTCCAGCAATTGCAGGCCCGGCGTTCGATCACCGAGGGGTCGCGGCAGGACCGCCACTCCGAGGCCGCTCGCGCACATCTGGGCCTGCACCGTGCGGCTGCTGCTGGTGAACATAGTGCGGGCCAGCGGATATCGCTGCTGCAGCCAATGCACGTCGGGATAGTGGGCTTGGGCGATATTCATCAATATCAGCCCCACGCCCTCGCCGTCGGACCTTGGAGCGGCACTGCCTGCGCTCGCATACAGGCCGTAGCGCATGGTGGTCAGCTTGCGGTGCACGATGTCGGGTTCGGTGAAAGGCACGATGCGAAAGGCAATGTCTGCGTCACGCCGCGCCAGATCGAAGAGTCGATGGCCGGGTATTACCTCGGGCGCGATCAACGGATAGCGTCGAGCCAACTCACGAAACACTGGCGTCAGGACATAACCGGCGAACCACTCCGCACACGAAATTCGCAACAGCCCTTCAGGCTGATCACTGTCACCGGCAAGGCGACGTTCGATCGACAGTGCACTCTGCTCCATCTCCTCCGCCAGACCGAGAATCCGTTCACCGGTGTCAGTGAGCACCAGCCCTTGGACCGTGCGTAAAAACAAGGGTTGGCCACTGCTTTGCTCAAGCACCTGCAAGCGGCGGCCTACCGTCGGATGGCTGACACCCAGCTGCTTCGCCGCCGCGCCTAATGAGCCGCTGCGGGCAATCGCCAGAAAGACCCGCATGTCACTCCAGTCCATGCCTCACCCCGTACAAAAATGAACGACGAGGTTGCAACAATGACACTCCCGTAGCAATCCCCCAACTCACATACTGGCTCGCAGGCACGTTCACTCAACAGCAAGGCAGGAGTTGGAGATGAAGATCGGTTTTATCGGCACGGGCAGCATGGGAAAAGCCATGATCCCGTTGCTCATCGACGCAGGGCATTGTGTATCGGCCTGGAACCGCAGCGCGGATGCGCTGGTGGATCTGCCAGACGTACGCCCTCTGGATTCACCGTCAGGCGCATTCCAGGCAGACGTGGCCATCACAATGTTGGCGGATGATCAGGCAGTGCGCGAGGTGCTGTTCGCTTCGAACGCTCTGGGCAGCGCCGATAAAGGTTGCGTACACATTGTGATGTCGACGCTATCGCCTGTGCTGATGACGGAGCTTCAATCCGCTCATCACGACAGCGGTGTCGCATTGGTCGCTGCGCCAGTGTTTGGTGTGCCCGCAGTGGCAGCCAGAGGCGAGCTGAATATCCTGGTGGCCGGCTCGCCGTCAGCTATCGCGATTGTCCAGCCAATCTTTGACGTGCTGGGCAAGCACACCTGGCCTCTCGGCGATCAGCCCATTCAGGCGTCCATCGCGAAAATCGCGGGCAACATGATGATCACCCAGGCGATCCAGTCCCTCGGAGAAGCCAGCGCACTCGCCGAATGTTACGGAGTGAGGCCCGATGTTTTCATCCCCCTCATGACCCAAACGCTCTTCCCCTCCCCCAGCTATCAACGGTATGGGCAGAACATCATCCACGGTACGTTCGAGCCTGGCTTCAAGTTGTCGCTGGGTCTGAAGGACATAAACCTGGCCATCAAGGCAGCCAAAAGCGTAAACCTGGAATTGCCCGCAGCCGACGCGGTGCGAGCCAAAATGACAGAGGCAGTGGCCCGTGGGCTGGGACATAAGGACTGGTCAATTTTTGCTACCGGGGCGCCTACCCGCCTGGCCGAACATCCCTATGCTCCGTGAAATGCCCTCCTGGGAAGACTTGAGCTGAGGCAATTTCTGGATAACCGGGCGGCGCACGAATGGCGCCCTGAACGCTATCCGAATGAGCTTTCGGGATGGTCAGGCACGGGTTCCCATTTCGAGTGAGGCTCTGGATCCTTACGGGTCGAAAGGAGAGCCTCACTCGGTTGGCCGGCGGATCTCTATCTTTTGAGCGATGACTTCTCACTGCGTTTACCGCTGTCCATCAACCCCATTTCCTTGATGGTGTTTGCTGCGAATTCGATGAACGCAGATACCGCACGAGGCAGTTGACGGCGGCTGTGATAGACAAGATGCACGCCTATTGCGCCTGAAGTGTAATCAGGGAGCACTTCCTTCAATCGCCCTGCGTCGATATGGGCAGCGCTGAGTGCTATGGGCAGCAGCGCAATACCCAATCCTGCCAGCGCCGCTTCAAGCTGCGCAGAAGAGGTATTAGCTTGAAAAGGACCGTCCACTTCGATGGTCACCGCTTGATGGTCGACACCGCCCAGCCGCCAAGTGGTGCGAGGACCACCGTGAGACGGTGAGGTGATGCATTGATGGGTGCTCAAATCGCCAGGCTCTGCCGGTACGCCATGTGCCGCCAAGTAGTCTGGGCTCGCCACCATCGTTTGATAACTCGTGCCCAGTTTGCGTGCGAACAGCGATGGATCGCGATCACCTCCGCGCATGGCGACGTCTATTCCTTCGCCCAGCAGATCGACGCGCGCGTCATTCAGCTCGAATTCAAGACGTACTCGCGGATGCTCGGCGGTGAATTGCGCCACAGCCTGTGCTGGAAACCAGTTGAAAAAATCCACAGGAGCCGCCACCCGGACGCGACCGGCAATCTCGGCAGAATCATTCGTCACCTGACCGGCAACCCGCAGCAACGCATCGATCTGATCGGCAGATTTGGCGTAAAAATTGGTCCCTGCATCGGTCAACACTAAACGCCGCGTGGTGCGCTGCATCAGCCGTGTACCTAACGCGGCCTCCAATTGCTGCACACGCCTGCTGGCAGTACTGGGTGGCATGCCGAGACGCCGCCCTGCTTCGGCGAAACTCCCCGCTCGAACGACTTGAACAAAAAGTGCGACATCATTCAGGTCCACGTGATTACCGCCGTTTCTGCATGAGTGAGAGAGATCCGCCCATTCTAGACCGAGCCTGAACCGGCCAGTAGTCCCACTAATTGCACTCATCTATGAGCGAGTGCATCTCACCCACCCATCTTTCTGAATGATCGGAGACTTTCTAAAGTGGGCTCCATGGCGCACAGGCGCCTCACTTTTTCTCAGGAGACTCACCATGACCACCGTTTCCGTCATCGTCGGCAGCACTCGTGACAGCCGCTTCTCCAGCGCCCCAGCCAACTGGATCAAGCACCACCTGGAACAACGTGAAGGGCTGAACGTGCGCTTGCTCGACCTGCGCGATTTTGATCTGCCTTTCTTCGATAGCGCCATGCTTCCTGGCTTTCCTGGCCGTCCGGCGTATGAAAACGAAAATGTTCGTCGCTGGACTGAACAGATTGCGACCTCTGATGCGTTCGTGGTGGCCACGGCCGAATACAACTTTGGCCCGCCCGCGGTTCTGAAGAACGCGCTGGACTGGGTCTACCCGGAGTGGAACCGCAAGCCGATTGGTTTCGTGAGCTGGGGCAGCGTTGGTGGCGCCCGCGCCGTACAGCAACTGCGCGAAATCGCGACCGAGCTTCAGATGGCTTCGATTCGCACAGCAGTGCATATCCCGGTCGGCGCGATCTATGCCCATTTCCAGGGCAAAACCGATGAAATCGAGGCCGCGTTGCAGGCACAGAACGATCAGGCGGGACGCATGATCGACGACCTGCTCTGGTGGGCGGCTGCCCTCAAAACCGCCTGCAACACAACCGCCTGATAGAGGAAATGACCATGTCCCGCGCTGCTGAAAAAACCAATGTGCACCTGCGTCAGATCACTCATCGCACCCATGGGCGACGCAACGGCCCTGCCGTGCGCCTGATGAGCCCGTCCGACTTCGGCCAGATCCTCAAACCGTTCGTGTTCCTGGATTTCTTCGACATGCAGGGTCCGCCTTTTGTGGGCGACCTTCATCCACATTCGGGCATTGCGACCTTGTCTTATCTGATCGATGGGCGGATGGACTTGATTGATCCGGATGGCACCACGGTCGTTCTGCCCAGCGGCGGCGTCGAGTGGATGCAGGCAGGTAAAGGCATGTGGCACGGCGGCAGCGTCGGCGATGAGGATCATGGTCGGGTGCGTGGTTTTCAGCTCTGGGTTGCTCTGCCACCTGAGTCGGAACTCGGGCCGACACGCTCTGCCTTTCAGAGGGCCGAAGACATCGTCAGCGCAGGCCCGGCACGTGTGCTGCTGGGCAGCTACGGCAGTGTCAGCAGCACAATCGAAACTCCGTCGCCCATGAATTTCCTGGCCGTGAAACTCAAGGCCGGTGAGCGATGGACCTATGTTTCGCCAAAGGGACACACGGTGCTCTGGATTTCACCCGTTGAAGGACGGCTGCTGGCCAACGGTGAAGAGCTTCACCCTGAAGAGTTGGTGGTGTTCGAACGTTCCAGTCAGTCGGTTCACTTCGAGGCGTTGACTGACACCCAGTTCATCCTGGGATCTGCCGTACCTCACAAACACGACCTCGCTCTGGGCTATTACTCGGTTCACACCTCGCCGCAGGCGCTGAGGGTCGGAGAAGCCCACATCCAAACCATCGGCAAACGCCTAGTCGAAGAAGGTCGCCTGGACCGCCGGTACATCCGATAACAGCTTCGGAGGAGAACACCATGTCTATTCGCTCTGCGATGGCCAACGATGTCCTGGCTCAACTGTTCACGGACGCCCGCTCCCATCATCACTGGACAGAAAGGCCGGTATCGGACGAGTCGCTCAAGGCACTCTACGAACTGGCCAAATGGGGCCCGACCAGCGGGAACCTTCAGCCTGCCCGCATCGTTTTTGTCCGCTCCGAGGAAGGGAAACGCAAGCTTTACCCCGCGCTTGAGGGCATGGGCAGCAACCCCGAGCAAGTGCGGATGGCCCCTGTAACGGCCATCGTGGCTCAGGATACGAGGTTTTTTGACCAGGCACCTCGCCTGTTCCCCCGCATGAATTTCAAGCCGATGTTCGAGGCCGACGCGGCCTTTGCCGAGTCGATTGCCTACCGCAGCAGCTCGCTGACAGGGGCCTACCTGATGATCGCGGCGCGCGGCCTGGGGCTGGATGTGTGCCCCATGTCCGGTTTCCACAACGCGATCATCGATGAGGCTTTTTTCAACGGTACGTCATGGAAAGCAAACTTCATTTTCACCATTGGCCATGGCGATGACGCGCGCCTCTACCCACGCGACCCTCGGCTGCCCTTCGAGGAAGCCTGCCGCTTCGAGTGAAGGATAAACAGGAGCAGATATGAAAAGCATCGGAATCATTGGCGCCGGACAAATCGGCAACGCAATCGCTCAGCAGCTCGCGCGTTTGGACATTGAAGCCACGCTGGCCAACAGCCGAGGACCTGAAACCCTTGACGAGCTGGTCAGGCAACTTGGGCCTTCGATCAAGGCCGGGACACGTGAGGAGGCGGCTGCCAAGGATATCGTGTTCGTGGCGGTGCCCTGGAAGCAGTTGAAGGAAGCACTCACGGGCCTGCCAAACTTTGAAGGTCGCATCGTGGTGGACACGACTAACCCACTGCAAAAACAGCCCTTTGCAGCCATCGATATCGGCGGTCACGCCTCTTCAGCGCTGGTCGCGCAAATGGTCCCAGGTGCCCGTTTGGTCAAGGCGTTCAATCATCACGCCTATTGGAATCTGGCCGCCAAGGCCACGAAAGAAGGCGGTCAACGGATTCTGTTCTACGCAGGCGAGGATGCTGCGGCCAAGGCTGAGATCGCGTCTTTGGTCGAGCGCCTGGGGTTCTTTGGCGCCGACATGGGAGATATCGAAACAGGCAGTCGATTGTTCCAGCCACCGGCAGGCCCGCTGGCAGGTCCCAATCTGGTGAAGATGGAGTTGCAGGCATGAATCAGCTGTTCGCACCTACGATACTTGGCGGCGCATTACTTCAAAATCGCATCGTCATGGCGCCGATGACCCGAGCCCGTGCCAACAGCGATGGAACCCCAGGACCGCTGGCTGCCGAATACTACGCACAGCGCGCAAGCGTGGGTTTGATCATCACCGAAGGCACCCAGCCTTCCGACGATGGCCAGGGATATCCCGCAACGCCCGGCATCTACACGGATGCACATGTGGCGGGCTGGGGTGAAATTACAGCCGCAGTACACGCTCAGGGCGCTCGCATCTTCTTTCAACTGATGCATGCCGGGCGCATGTCACATCCGCTAAACACGCCTCATCATCGGCAAGGTGTGGCGCCCTCGGCCATCGCTCCTGGTGAACAGATCTACACCTTGTCAGGCATGAAGGACATTCCGGTACCGCGAGCCCTTGGACTCGATGAAATCCCGCAGGTGATCAACGAGTACCGCCACGCCGCGCGCCGGGCAGTGGATGCCGGTGGCGACGGTGTGGAGATTCATGGCATCGCCTACCTCATTCATCAGTTCCTGGCGATCAGCAGCAACCAGCGTACGGATCGCTACGGCGGTACGCTGGAGAACCGCGCACGTTTTGCCATCGAGGTTGCACGGGCTGTCGTGGAGGAAATCGGAGCGGATCGAACGGGTATTCGCCTGTCGCCCGGCTTTGGCGGGATGGGACTCAACCACGGTGATGAGGCCCCTGATCTGTATCGTTATCTGGTGGGTGAGCTCGACAAGCTCGGCCTCGCGTATCTGCATATTGTTCACTACGGCGACGACGCGCTTTTGCACGATCTGCGCAAGCTCTGGCACCAGGCGCTCATTCTGAACCGACCTGAGCGACCGCGTGAAGACGTCGGGAAAGACATTGCCAACGGTCTGGCAGAACTTGAATCGTACGGACAAATGACGCTAGCCAACCCCGACTTGATTCGCCGATTGAAAAGCAATGCACCGCTCAATGTCGCCGACCCCAGCACCTATTTTGGCAGCAGCCCGCAGGGCTATGCGGACGGGTACACCGATTATTCGACATTGGCCTGATCGCTTATCCCTTGTGAGTGTTACAGCACGGCCGCTGCCATTTGGCAGCGGCCGTTTTCGTTGAAGCTGCTGTCAGCAATGCTCGAAAAACGTCACGCCGAGATTGAGCAGATCACGCAAAGAATTGATCCCATCGCGAATAACAGGCTTCGGCCCTCCCTTTACTCTGAGCCCACACCAATTTAAGGGCTCATCATCATGAACTCCCCAAATACCCTGATTCAAAAGCTGCTAATCCAGGCAACACAGCTCGATAAACTCGGCGTGCATCTGATCCGTATCGGCGTTGCAATCATTTCATCTGGATTGGTGCGCTGAAATTCGTGCCGTACGAAGCCGACAGTATTACGCCGTTCGTGGCCAACAGCCCTGTCATGTCGTTCTTCTACGAACACCCCGAGCAATACAAGGCTCACCTGACTCACGAAGGCCAGCTCGACCCTGTGCAGCGCCAATGGCAAACCGACAACCACACTTACGCATTCTCTGACGGCCTGGGAACAGTCGAAATTCTGATTGGCCTGCTGGTGCTTTCGTACGCCTTCTCAAGACGCATGGGCATGGTCGGTTCTGTCCTCGCATTTCTGACGCCGCTGGTGACGCTGTCATTCCTGATCACTACACCCGAAGCGTGGGTATCGAACCTTGGAGATGCAGACTTCGGCTTTCCCTACCTGTCGGGAGGCGGGCGACTTGTGCTCAAGGATGTGCTGATGCTGGCGGGAGCCGTGGTCATGATTGCGGATTCTGCTCGCCAATTGCTTCAGGAAAAACCGGCCCCACAGGCATACGAGGCTCAGAGCGTCTAATGAAAAAAATCGCACTTTCACTCGTTTTTGCTTGTTTCACTGCGAATGCCTTCGCACAGGACGCGTTGCCGGCCTCGGCACGGGCACTGGACATCGTCCAGGTCATCAGCCAGACCACCGACGATGGCAGCTGTGGCTTCATACCGATGCACCTGGTGTACAAGGACTCCAGAGGCCTCGTTCATACCCTCGATTACACGATCATCGGCAGCGGCTGTTCCAACGGCTGATTGATGCCCATTGGCACCCAGTCTGGATCGCTGTTCTGACATTAGCGGAGCCCTGCGAAAGGGCTCCGTAACTCCTTACGTCTTACGCCCGCAAAATCCGCTCTATCCGCTGACGCGCAAGGCCAGTAAGGCGTATCACGCCAAGTAACCGAGCGACTTCCTCAGTAACTCGATACTCACCCTGTTGCCCTACCGTAGTTTGGCCACCGCGGGACCGCGCAATGCGGGCCTAAGCAATCTCCAGTGTCTGCTCTTCGCTGGAAGCGACTGGGGCTTCGATGGTGTCTTCCAAGACCGCCTTTACCTCGACAGGCACTGCGAAGTCGATGACGACCGATGTTGCTGCGTGTTCATCAACCTGGACTGAAACTGCCCCTACAGACATCAACCGTTACTTGGCTGACTGCTGAACAGTCAGTGACTAGCCTGTCCCAGGCTCGCGGCCCTCAAACGATCAAAGTCTCGAATAGTAATTTCTCCAACCTTCAAGCTGATGATTCCCTGACTCTCCAGGTTTCTAAGCAGTTGATTGGTTGTCTGTCGGGTCAACGAAATCATCGACCCCAAAGCGTCCTGCGAAATCCTCAAGCTGCTTTGTCGTTCATTGAGCCCGCTGTAACCATTGGCGATCAGCAGGAGACGACTCGCCAGGCGCTGTGCGGCTGATAGAAGCTGCATCGATTCATTGTTTTCAAAGGACACGCGAATTTTTTGCGCCATCAACAACCCAAAGTCACGCCAATAGACCGGTTGTTGTTTCAGTAGGCTTTTCAGAGCTGAGCCACGTACATGCAGTACGAGCACATTAGTCATCGCTAATGCGTCATGCGGGCGCGGCGATCCATCAAACATGGAAATCTCGCCGATCCAGGCGGTCGGGCCGAGTACGGCATGCAAGGCCTCTCTACCATCCGCAACCACCGTGCCCATCGCTAACGCGCCGTCAAGGATGGCGTACAGCCCAGAGAAGTGATCGCCACGCCTGTATAGACGCTGGCCCTTGTTCAGGCGGACTAAACTGGAATGAGCAAGCAGATAGTCCTGCAAATCAACAGGTAATCCTCCGTACCAGGACGTGGCTGCCAGTTGCGGCCTGTAGCGTTGAGCTTCAAAAAACATTTAGCACCGGTGTGTCGGCTAGCCGACAGAAAGCAGCGTGTTTTGAATAGATGATTAGAGCTCGGGACGGATGAGAAAGACGGTCGTCAGGCGCAGCGGTCTTCACAGCCCCCCAGGATTGCCAGGCACATGCCGGGCAGGTGAAAGCATAATCTCTCTTCGACGGAAACAATCGTGGAACATAAGCATATTTCTGGCTTGATCGATGTCATCAAGGTCGACCAGCCTGCCGATATTCTCAAAATCGCGCGAGATGGCGCGTTTGATCGCGCATTCGGGCCCCGCAAACCACTTCTGAACTCTCTGCTGGTTGGCCGTATCCTCAGGGTGTTGTCTTACGAGGGGCGTCGATTCCCGACGATGAGTGCGAAAAATGCAAGCGGTCGAGAACGTCAGCAAGACGATTTGTGGCGAAAACTCAACGCAGCGGCTCCAGAAATCCGTGCCGCTCCCGACTCTTTGCAGCCTCTGGCAGACTGGACCCGAAACGCGAACAGCGATATCGCTGTAGGTCCACTGCTCCAGGAGGTCATTGGTAGATTGTTTAACCAGGATTTCCGTGCTGATGAGAACACCTGGACTGCAGCTCAGGTGATTGCCGGGTCACTCACGCCCGGTAACACGTGGCGTAATCTCCGTTGGCGGCTATCTGGAAAGGTGACTCAAGCCAAGGCTTTGCTTGCTTCGAGAGTTAACGGCGACCTGGCGGGCGTCCACGGCATTAGCGTGGCTATCCACAATGTCGTCAAAGGCATGCATCAGATGCGTACGCTTTACCTCGACCCGTCGCATCGCAACACACTTACTCCCGAAATGGTCGGACATCTCTGTCTTTATGCCCCTGGCGTCGTGCTTCGCCAAGCGACCACAAAGGGACAAATCAGCGGTTGCCCATTCTCGTCCGGTACGCTTTTTCTTTTGGAACTGGAAAAAGCCAGACAGGCCAGTGGTGATGAATCGATGGTTTTCCTTGGTGATTCGTGGAGTCGCTGCCCGGCAGAACAATGGGTGCCTGCACTGCTGGAAGGCGTGTGGCGGCGGGCTACAAAGGATGCTGACCATGGGCATGTCACCTGCTGAACAACGGAGAAAGCCTAAAGATGCCGGACGCAGGGAGACGAGGAATAGACTGCAAGAAAGGAGCTGCTGTCCGCGAAACCAGACAGCACCTCCAATCTTTCATTGATCCCAATAAGGCGGCGAACCGATCGCCTTCAACAAAAAGTCCCAGACTGCCCGCACCTTGTGCGACCGCAGTCTGTTTTCGGGGGAGATCAGGTACATCTGGGCCGGCACAGTGCTCAGTGCTCCACCGAAATCAGGCATGAGGACTTTCAGCTCTGTTTCAACGTTCTTTCCATGAAGAAGCCATGACGGGACCAGCACAATCCCCTCACCCGCCGACGCAGCATGGAGCAGCAATTCACTGTTGTTGCTGCGAATGGGACCTGTCACATCGACGCCAATGGCTGCCGTCGAACCGGTATCACGGAAAAACCAGCGCTCGGCGCCGCCGTTTCCGGAATGCACAAGGCACACATGGTCTCTCAACTGCTCTGGATGCCGTGGTTCTGTGTGTCGGCTCAAGTAACCATGGCTGGCACACAGGACATACCGCTGCTCGCATATACGGCGACCGATCAAACCCGAACTTTCCAGGTGGCTGATCCTGAAAATGATGTCTGCGCCTTCCTTGATTGGGTCGATCAATTCATCGGTGAGGGTGAGTTCGATGATGAGTTCCGGGTAGACCGACCGCAACTCAGTGATCAGTTTTCCGAAATGCAGTCGCCCGAATGTGGCAGGCGCATTGATTCGGACAATCCCCCGGATTTTGCCGGCATTGCCCGCCAGCTCCTCATCCGCAGCATCGAGCAACTCCAGGACTGTACGGATCTGCGAATAATACCGCTCGCCCGCCTCGGTCAACTTTACGCCTCGGGTATTCCGGTAAAGCAGTTGCTGCCCTGCTTCTCGCTCAAGCGCCGCGATGAATCTCGATACCGACGACGATGGCACGCGGAAATGCCGAGCCGTCGCCGAAAAACTCCCGGTGGTTGCGACCATCGCAAGGTATCGCTGCGCTTTCAGTTGCATGGGCACCTCTACCCTTTCGATTAATGGAGCAAACGTTCTACACACGTTCAAAAAAAGAACGAATGGCAGGTATTTGCCATGTTTTTTTAGCACTGCTGTTTTGCGATGGCGCCGAATTGTAGCGAATGTAGCACAGCCATAGACTTCTCCTGACTCGTCGGAAACGACTCCTTCTCCCTTCCGGGCAGCTTGCTGATCGACAGCCAGGCCATGCCCGCTTCAGGAAACAGGCACATGGTTGATCTCTTTGAAACTTTCAATCTCAAGGGTTTATCACTTGAAAACCGCATTGTGATGGCCCCACTGACGCGCTCCCGCGCACGCTCTGAGGTGGCCAATGAGCAACTGGCTCTGTATTACACGCAACGCGCTACAGCGGGCCTTATCATTTCCGAAGGCACACCCGTCTCCCGGGCAGGCCACGGTTACCTCTACAACCCGGGTATCTACACCCCGGAACAGATCGAGGGGTGGAAGCTTGTCACCGATTCCGTGCACAGCGTCGGCGGCAAAATGTTTGCTCAGATATGGCACGTTGGACGGATTTCCCACACATCCCTTCAAGTAGATAACCAGCCACCTGTCAGCTCCACCAGCAGGGTTGCCAAAGGCGCCACGGTCTATGCCTACGCAGAGTCAGGTGAAACAGGCTTTGTTGATACTTCGGCACCGCGCGCTCTGAAAACCGAAGAGGTTGCGCACATCGTCGAGCAGTTTGCGCAAGCGGCAGAGAACGCCATGGCCGCTGGGTTCGATGGCGTGGAAATCCATGGTGCGAACGGCTACCTGTTCGAGCAGTTCATGAACCCGCTGGTCAATGACCGGACCGACCGGTATTCGGCGCGCAATCTGGAAGACCGTCTGCGCTTTGCTTTCGAAGTCGTGGATGCGGTCAGCGCCAGAATCGGCGCAGATAAAGTGGGCTATCGCATTTCCCCGTACGGCCAGCTGTACGACATGCCGGTGTACCCGCAGATCGACGAAACCTACACGGCATTGTGTGCCGGTCTGAGTCAGCGCGGCCTGGCCTACGTGCACGTCATGGATCAATCGCACTTTTTCCTGAACGGCGGCGAAGGCGCTGAACAGGAGCAATCACTTCGCAACTTGCTCAAGCGCTGCAAAGCAGTATTGGGCAACACGGCGCTGATACTCGCCGGCGACATGACCATTGAACGCGCCCGAGCGTTGACAGAGGCCGGTCTGATTGACTTGGCGGCCTTTGGGCAACCCTACATCGGCAACCCTGACCTGGTCGCAAGGCTCAAACACGGTTGGCCACTGACCGTGCCGGACAGAGACACGTTTTACATCGGCACAGCCAGGGGATACATCGATTACCCCCCGTACTCCGCCAGCTAGCCAGCCCCATACAAACGTATAGATCCCTCTATGCCAGGCGGTGATGGTGGCCGTTTACGGTCTGCCGGATGCTGAACGGCAAGCGACGCCTGATCGAAATCCATAAAGATGCGGGAGATAAACAATGAATCGCTTTTTGTCGACACTTGCGGCAAGCATGCTGTCCCTGATGGCCGCCGGGCACGCTTTCGCGGCAGCCCCGGAGGTCAGGATGTACCGGCTCGACTGCGGTCAGATGACCCTGGGTGACAAATCGATGATGTCCGATACCGGACTGTACAAAGGGCAGTCCTATGACATTGTCATGTCCTGCTATCTGATCAAACACGGTAACGACTGGTTACTGTGGGACGCGGGGCTGCCCGAGAAGTATCTGAAAGGCCCACTGACCGAAGGCACCTTCACGACCAAACTGAATCGCACCGTGGTCGATCAGATCGCCGACCTGGGTCTGCGCCCGGACGACATCAAATATGTCGCGGTCTCGCACGCTCACTTCGATCATTCCGGGCAGGTGAACGACTTCCCCAACGCGACGTTGATCATTCAGCGCGCCGAGCTGGAAGCGATGAAGGATACGAAAAAAGCGTCCGAGCACTACATCATGGCGGATCTGTTCAGCTCCCATCTTTCAGGAGACAAGCTGCAGCATGTCAGGGTCATTGATGGCGATGTCGATCTTTTCGGCGACGGAACCATGAAGACGATCCAGACGCCCGGTCACACGCCCGGCAGCATGGCACTGCTGCTCAACCTGAAGAAAGCGGGCCCCTACATTCTCTCTGGCGACCAGTGGCACTTCACCGAGAACCATGAACGTCATCAAGTGCCCATCTGGAATTACGATCATGAGCAAACCATGACGTCCGGCAAGAAGCTTGACGAGGTCATCGCCAAGACCCATGCCACCCTGGTCATTCAACATGAGCCGGTGGACAACCAGAAACTGCCGAAGCCCCCATTGTTTCTTGATTGAGTCACCTTGCTCTCCGGTCACCCGCAGGGCGCTCGACGTACCGAAAGTTGAACAGCTGAAATCGTCAGTCATCTCCATCAGTGAGCGCCGTGAAACGCCCTCACTGATGGAGAGGCGTACGTCGGGAAACAGCGTCACGCCAATGCTGCATCCCCTGCCCGCTCCACCTCAGACAAAGCAACCCGTTCGATCGACCAAGGAATCATGATGAGCATCGACCCGCCCACGACGAGAGCGCTGCGGATTTTGAGTGTCGCCTACTTTGTTCAAGCTGTTGGAGCGCTCTCCGTAATCGGCAGCCTGGAGCCCATAGGGCGCGAATGGCATCTGGACAACACGGCAAGCGCCTATCTCATGACCGTTTTCGGCGTCACGTTTGCGCTGGCGGCTCCGTTGCTTCAAGTATTTCTGGGGCACGTTCGCCGGCAGCGTCAGGTGTTGCTCGGTCTTTGCAGTTTTGGCCTCGGCGCACTGTTATTCGCCGCGGCGCCCAATTACACGGTGTTGATCATCGCCAGGGTTGTCATGGGCCTGGGAGCCGCCTTCATAGGTCCTGTCCTTGCAGCACTGGGCTCAAGTCTGGTCAGCAGCGAACGTCAGGGAAGCGCGATTGCCATGGTCCTTTTAGGGCTCAGCGTTGCTGGGCTCGTCGGCATTCCGTTGTCGAGCTGGGTGGCCTATCAAGTGGGCGTTCGCAGCCTTTTCATCGGCATCGGCGTTACGGCCTGGATAACGGCCCTGCTGATTGCCTGGCAAGTCCCTAACAGAACCGAGGGCCAGCGGGTCGCATTTGTCACGCTTGTGCGCATGCTGACCCACCTGCATTCGCTAAGCGTGTTCGGCGTCGCCTTTTTTGTGACTGCCGCCGTCTACACGACCTATACGTTTATCGTCCCGGTCGTACAGGATGTCTATGACGGAAGCTCACACGATGTTTCCGTGGCACTGCTAGTGCTGGGTGTCGCGGGAGTGCTGGGCAACCTTCTGGTTACTCGCCTGGCTGCGCGTTACAGCTCTGACCGTTTGCTGATAACCAGCATGGGGGTGCTGGGCATCCTGATGTTGATGCTGAGCGTAGGGCCACACGCACTCGCCTGGTTCTTTGCAGCGCTGGTTGTCTGGGCAATTGCGACAGACGTGATTTGGCCATCGCAACAACGCAGAGTCATCGAGCACCTGGCGGCATATCGAGGGGCCGCTTTGGCGCTGACAGCTGCGTTTGTGTTTTGCGGTATTGGTGCAGGCGCTGCGCTGGCCGGCTGGGCCTATCCAGCCTGGGGCTTCACCGGTTTGCTGGCGACGAGCACCTGTTTGTTGATATTGGCCAGCGTCTGCCTGCTTGTTTCCGCAAAACGTCAGGATCAATAAGCGCTAGTGCCGGAAGAAAGCTGTAAGCTTCCGGTTTCTTGCGCCGGTCGGACAACAACGAGTAGCCATGCTTGACCTGCTGCCGGAACTGATTGGTTGGCAGCCTCAGAGACTGACCGCCATTCGCCTGATTACACTCGTGGTTAAAGCGTCGATACGCTACCGCCGTCTATACGATGCTCGGATCCCGAAACCGAGGTGGCCCGCGGTGACGCCAGGAATGTGATCAAATCGGCCACCTCCTGGGGCTTGGCCGGTCTGCCCAGTGGAATCCCGCCTATCGAATCCATGACGATCTGCCGGCCACCTTCGTAGTCTGTTCCAGCCTGGGCAGCCAACCGCTCTGCCAGTCTCACGGACGCCTCGGTTTCGATCCATCCCGGGGCAACGCTCAGTACCCGGACCCCTTTGGGCGTGACTTCTTTTGCAAGGGACTTGCTGTAGGTGGTAAGCGCTGCTTTTGCGGCAGCATAGGCAGTGGTGGACTCAGGCAGAGGCATCATGCGCTGGATCGAGCTGACATGAATGATTACACCTGAGCCTTGCGCAAGCATGGCGGGTAACAGAGCGCGATCCAGGCGAACTGCGGGCATCAGATTCAAGTTCAACTCAGCCAGCCAGTGCTCGTCACTGATGGCAGCAAAGCCACCACCGGGTGTGTTCGAACCACCGACCACATTGATCACGATATCGACACCCCCCCAATCCTGCAGAACAGTCTGGGCGACGTGAGCCACGCCTTCAGCCGTCGTCAGATCCGCACGGATGTAGGTGACGCCTTGCGCAGGTCGTGCTGACACGTCGCGCGCAGATGTGGCGACCCGGGCACCCGCCTCCACCAGGGTTTGCACGACCGCCGCACCAAGGCCCATCGTGCCGCCGGTGACCACCGCCCGCAGACCCTCCAGTTGAAGATCGAAACTCATAGCGTGATCTCCATGTTCGCGATCAGGCCGCGCTCAAGGCGGAAGATGAACTTCAGATCAATCGGACTGCTCGGAAAGTTACCGACCACATGGCAGTGGACAGTATCGATACCGCCATCCCGCTCAAGCAAAAAAGGCTCGGTGGTGCAGGTATAGAGGGTCGATGACTCGGCGTTCCATGCCTTGATGGCGTCGCGACCGTTGTGGTTCTGCCCCTTATCTTTCACGACGCCCTGCGTTGTGAAACAGCGCGCGACTGCATCGGGGCCTTGCGTGTCTGCCACGAAATAGGCAGCGATGGGAACGGGGAGCGTTATAGCCGACATGATGGACTCCTTGGTTGAGATGGCTCAAAGGATGCATCTTGGCGACCCTTTCAAGAATCCCCTAGAATCCGCATTGGCTATGTAGAGAGTGATGCATAATGCGCGGATCTGAGTTTGCCGAGTTGAAAGCATTTGTTGCTGTCGTGGAGCGGCAGAGCTTCGCCCGGGCGGCAGAACATCTGGGCCTGTCGCCTTCGGCGCTCAGCCAGACCATCCGGCAGCTGGAAGACCGTATCGGCGCACGCCTGCTGAATCGTACGACTCGAAGCGTCGCGCCTTCGGCCAGCGGCGAGCAACTCTATAGGCGCATCGCTCCGTTGTTTCGAGAAATGGCCGTTGCTGTTGCCCAGGCCAGCGAGTCGACCGGGCAGATCAGTGGCACGCTGCGCATCAACACGCTGGGGATTGCAGCGAGAACCATCATTGCCCCTCGACTCTCACGCTTCCACAAGGTCCATCCTGATGTGGTGCTCGACATCGTGGTCGATGATGCGCTGGCCGATATCGTTGCAGGTCGCTTTGACGCGGGCATCCGCGTGGGAGGACAGCTTGAGAAAGACATGGTTGCCGTTCGACTCACCACCGACTTGAAGATGGTTGCCGTGGCGTCACCGGATTACCTCGCGCGTCGAGGTATACCTCAATCCCCTGCCGATTTGCATGAACATGCGTGCATCAACTGGCGGCTCCAGGCGGACGGTAGACACTATCGCTGGGAGTTCAAGAAACGGGGGCAACAATTCGAAGTTGCGGTGGACGGCCCCGTGATCACCAATCACCCTGACATAGGCGTAGCTGCCGCGCTACAGGGAATGGGCATCGCCTATCATTTTGAACGAGATGGCGTGAGTGAGTTTCTGGCCCAGGGCCAGCTGGTACAAATCCTGGCCGACTGGTCGATTTCGCGCCCCGGGCTGTTCCTCTACTACTCGAACAGGTTGCATCGCCCCGCTGCTCTCGGCGCGTTCATTGATTGCCTGCTGGATCGCAAACCGTTTGATCAGCCCTGATTCGGGGCAGTCGATAACGAGCGTCCGCTCTGGACGGAAGATCCTCCTCTGCATGCAGCCAATTGGCATCAACGATTGCCCCGGTCTGGCGACGCGTCAGCGTGACAGCGCTTTCAGCATCTGGATCAAACCCGCAACCACGTACAAGCCCGACCTTCGATCCGAAAAAAAATCGGAAGCTTGATATATCTGACATGTCAGATAACATCAAAGTCAGACAATATTTCCGTTCACTCTGGAGGCTCGATGCCCTCTGCAACTGCGCCCTCCCCGCTGCCCGACCTTACCGGATCGAAATTCTTCTTTGGTGCGCTCGCGGTCTCCCTTGCCACGTTTATGAATGTCCTGGATTCGTCAATCGCAAACGTCGCCATCCCCACTATTTCAGGCAATTTGGGAGTGTCGGTGGATGAGGGCACATGGGTCATCACCCTTTTCGCAGCTGCAAACGCAATTTCAATCCCGCTCACTGGCTGGCTATCGCAGCGCTTGGGCCAGGTGCGTCTGTTTGTAGCAGCAATCCTGCTGTTCTCCCTCGCATCATGGTTGTGTGGAATCGCCCCCACACTTCCGATACTGCTCGCCGCCAGAGTGCTTCAAGGTATTGCTGCTGGACCGCTTGTGCCCTTGTCCCAGTCTCTTTTGCTCGGGACTTTTCCGAAGCACAAAAGCTCCAGTGCTCTTTCGCTTTGGGCTATGACAGCCACGGTCGGACCCATTGCGGGCCCGGCGCTTGGTGGGTGGATCACCGACAGCTACAGCTGGTCATGGATTTTCTATGTCAATATTCCAGTAGGACTGTTTGCTGCGGGTGTTATCTGGGCGATCTATCGTGATCGAGACACCCCTGGCCGCAGACTACCGATTGATCTGGTCGGTCTGATTTCGCTTATTGCATGGGTTGGATCGCTGCAAATCATGCTTGATAAAGGCAAAGATCTGGATTGGTTCAGCTCACCGTTAATTTGCGCACTCGCGGTATTCGCTCTGGTCAGCTTCCTGTTCTTTCTGATCTGGGAGCTCACCGATGACCGGCCGATCATTGACCTGCGGCTGTTTACCAAGCGCAACTTTCTCGGCGGAACCCTCGCGATATCGGTGGCCTACGCCATATTTTTTGGCAATCTGGTGCTACTTCCCCAGTGGATTCAAGGCTACTTAGGCTATCGCTCGGTAGATGCTGGCTTGGTCACGGCGCCCCTTGGGATATTCGCCGTCATACTCGCCCCCGTGATGGGCAAAATCATGCCAAAGACGGATGCAAGAATTCTGGCGACGTTGGCCTTTCTAGGCTTCGCAGGCGTGTTTTTCATGCGCTCCCATTACACCACCGGCGTCGATGCATACACCCTGGTGCTTCCAACCTTGCTGCAAGGAATTCCGACTGCGCTGTTCTTCGTGCCGCTGACAGCCATCATCCTTTCAGGCTTGCCTCCGGAAAAAATCCCCGCTGCTGCAGGCCTGTCGAATTTCGTTCGGATTTTTGCCGGCGCAGTGGGTACATCATTACTGACCACCGGTTGGAACCACCGCACCATCGAGCACCACGCGCGGCTCGCCGAGCAGTTGTCGGTCTATAACCCGACGTTCACAGCGTTTATTTCGTCGCTGCAGCACAAGCTGAACGTAGGCCTTGATCAAGCGTTAGCCTTTGCGGAGACGAAAATGAATGCGCAGGCCGCCATGCTAGGTCTTAACGACATGTTCTGGCTGTCTTCGGTGGTTTTCGTGGCAATCGTGCCGCTAATCTGGATAACACATCCTCAAAAACAGACTGCATCGGCGGCGAACGTTAGTGCACACTAGGTATGACCTTGTTTCACCGATGGAGGGACCGTGAATCACTACAACAAACGAAATTTCATGCTTACCCAAAGCGTCGGTTTTACGTTGGCCAAGGCTCGTAACTTGGTGACAGCAGAAATTGACGCGGCGCTGAAAGAACACGACATCTCCAGCCAGCAAATGGGCATTTTGCTTTCGCTTCATCGCGCGATGGCGAACACCCCGTTTGAGCTGTCGACCCTGCTGGGAATAGACACCGGGTTAATGACGCGGACACTGGACAAGCTGGAAGACAAAGGTTTGTTGGAACGCTCACGCAGCGATGACGACCGTCGCATCGTCAACCTGGCGCTCACCGCAAAAGGGCAGGAGGTAGCTGCTCATATCCCGGAAATCGTTCCTCCAGTACTCAACGCACGGTTGAAACATTTCAGCCGGGAAGAATTCGATGAATTTCGCCGCCTGCTCGATAAATTCATCGAGTCATAGAACCAAAGCTGGCTGGACAGGGTGCATTTCTGCCCCTTAATCCCAAAAATCTCATTCTGCCTGTAACGAATACAGCCCCTCCCTCGACATATCTGCAACTGCATCAATCGGTGCAGCTTTTTTGCAGATATCAGCTTGAATTAATTTTCTCGGCCGACGGAGGCCAGCGTTCATGAATACCCCTGACGGCACCCTTGCGACATCGACCTTTTCTGCGCCGGAACTGTTGATCGATTCGTTGAACAACGTCTTTGGTCGCCACCCTCAAGCACGTGCATCCCATGCAAAGGGGTTCTGCGCCGAAGGCATTTTCGTACCGGCTGGCGATGCTTCACGCCACGTTCGTGCCCCCCTCTTCACCCGCGCATCAACAGCAATCGTGCGATGGTCAGTGGGTGGCGGAAATCCCAATATCTCTGACAAGAGCCGTTCGGTACGCGGTTTATCGGTGCGCTTGCAGGGCGCAGACGAGACCTTCGATTTGCTGATGATCTCTGAGCCGGTGTTCTTTGCTGCTACACCCGAATCATTTGTCCATTTTCTGCGGGCCCGAGTGCCTGATCCGGAGACCAAGAAGCCTGACCCCGAAAAAATCAGGGCGTACGAAGCACGGTTCCCCGACGGGAAATTACAACCGGCGCTGCTGGCATCACACCCAGCGCCTGCGTCTTATGCGACTACCCCGTATTTCGCCACACATGCATTCCGCTTTACCAATGCTCAAGGCGAGAGTTTGTGGGGGCGTTTGCAGATGCTGCCGTCTGCCGGCACGGAGTATCTGGATGCTGAAGCAGAAGCCGGCTTACCCGATAAATTTCTCGAAGACGAACTGGGGTCACGCCTCGCGAGGGGGCTGGTCGAGTTCACATTGCTGATTCAGCCTGCGGCGCCGGGGGATTCGCTGACTGATCCTTCGGTACTGTGGAGTAGTGACGGCGGGGCTGCAATCGAACTGGGGCACTTGAAAATCAGCGCACTCGCTCCACTCCAGACTTGCGAAGGCCTGGTGTTCACACCCGCTCAGCTTCCCCAAGGGATCGAAAGCCATCCCGATGATTCGGTCCTGAAAGCCCGAGGAGCGGCCTACGGCGTATCGATGGCCAGACGCCAGAGATGAGCACTCGCCCTTCTCACTCGGCTGACGGCACCGTTTGGCCAGCTGGGCTACTGGAACATCGCAGGTTCCTTGAGAACCTGGCGCTGTTACAACTGGGAAACCACGCCGATGCCCAGGATGCCCTGCAGGAAACCTTGCTGGCTGCAATGTCATCCATTCAGAGCTTCACCGGGCGCGGATTGATGCGGGCGTGGCTGGTGGGAATTCTCAGGCATAAGGTCACGGATATCTTCCGTCGTAGCTACCGCTTCGAGTCGCTGGAGTCCGCAACGGTAGATCCCAACGAGGGAGGCATGTTCACCGAGGCA
The DNA here is from genome assembly GCF_023093815.1 of Pseudomonas sp. PNPG3. Lineage (NCBI taxonomy): Bacteria > Pseudomonadati > Pseudomonadota > Gammaproteobacteria > Pseudomonadales > Pseudomonadaceae > Pseudomonas > Pseudomonas sp. PNPG3. The sequence goes on along the minus strand of NZ_JALLKV010000031.1, from coordinate 38,243 downwards.
GGAGGCTGGAGCCCGGCTCGCTTTGTCAGTACGCAATGTCCTCAGGGAGAAGCGGTGCATCAACAAGCGCTAGAGCTGGTCGAACTCTGCATGCACGCCCTGCCTGGAGAAAGTGCAAGGTTGTTTTTGATGCGAGAGTATTTAGGCATGGACATTGATGAGATCGTCGCGCAGACGCGCCTGACACCCGGCAACCTTCGGGTCATTTTGCACCGCGCGCGGTTGCGCCTGCGTGAGTGCGTGGTACGGGGTTGGGGAGAGCTCTTATGACGAACGACTCAGAGTGCGATATCAGTTGCCGCGATGCTGCAATGCTGGTTTGTGACGAACGGGACAGAGCGCTGACGCAGGATGAGCATGGCGCACTGCGTAAACATCTGACGACATGCGACAACTGCACAGAGGCTGCACGGCAGTTGGCTACCTTGTTCGGCCAACTGGACGAATTGCTGGCCAAGTAAAGCGGATCCGTTGAAACCGGCTCGGGATGACAAATGTCGGTGAAGACAAGGTAACTAGCCCATCCAGCATCGATATAGATGCTGGATGGGCTTTCAGGTCATTCCGCGTCCGCGGCACTCTGCTGCGCGCGCAGTGCAGTCTGGACCTGTTCAAACACATAGCTGTTAGAACCCTCGCCACTGCCCAAAGCAGTCTGCTTTTCTTCCGAACCGTCGGTGTCTATGCCGGCAAGGATTTCGGACAGGTTGTGAAAATGTCCCTTGTCCTTTTTGGCCGTCGGATTGTCGCTGCCAGTCTGCTCAAGGGCATCACTCAGCGTCTGGTGCTGAACCAGCCATTCGGGTGCCGCTTTCTCTTCCGGGCTCATGTTTTCCAGAAACGCTAGTGCGGCCTTGGCACGACCTACCGGGTCGTTCGCATAAGGATCCGTAAAGTTTTTCTGTTGATCCTCAGGCCCACTGTAATAACCGGTGGCGAGCCGTTCTTGTTGACGCATCAGCCCTTTGGCGGCGGCCTGTTCTTCAGCACTGAATTGGCCTCCTTGGTTGGTGGCCACAGCGTATAAAGAGCGGCGATCAAGATCGCCCAATAGCGAATTGCGGTCCGTGTCACTACCGTCGTACGGTTTTCCGCTGCTTTTCATCAGCGCGTATTTGTCATCCAGGCGCGACCGTACATCGGACGCCACTTCCGGGAACAACTTTCCCTTGGAACTAGAAACGGCTCCCGGCTGCGATACGCCCAGTACCAGAGCATCGGCGGCCATGCCCGGACGCGCCGGAAAGTAGACCGCATAGTTGGCGATGGAATGGCTGTAATGCGCCGACGTGCTTGAAAGACTTACACCGTCAACCTGATTGCTCTCGTCAGGCTGATGGGTCTCGTAAGCCCGAGGGATTGAGCCGTTGACACCTGCATCGAACGCGGTCTTTCGTAGTGAGGCATTGGCGTAAGCCGACGATGCGGTATTTGAAACGTTGTTGACTATCATGCTGACTTCCTTGGCGTACTGGCGCTTGATCGGCGCCTCGAAACAAGACAAATGCAGGCGCCGACACTGGATGACGTCAGGGCCTGAAGCGTGTTTTTTTGCGACACGAAATGAAAATTAAAACTTCTGCGAAGAGGCAAATAATATTTCGGCCATCACCAACGTTACTTAAGGATAGATATCTGCCCGCGCCCTATCAAGACAAATAAATTTTAATGAAAAACTGCTTATCTGCCACGGCAAGGAATTGGACTATTCGATTATTTCTTTATTGGTATACCTGTATATAGCTACAACGCGATGGCGCTATAAAACCGCGCTTACAACATAAACAACCGAACTAACTCTTTAAATGACCGGTCATCACTCGATATTGATTAAATTCAACATGGCGAGACAGCGCGGCGAGCTACACTCACCGGCCAAAGATCCCGGGATCTCTCTCAAAAACCACCGAGGTACGCCATGAACGAGGAGTACGCAACAACCAGCAGCCAGCCCGTTACGCAAATACCTGCAACGACCCTCGCTGCCCGGGTGCATCACTTCGGCGGCCCTGAATGCATCTCCGTAGAAACGATTCCGACACCAGCCCCGGGGCTCGGTGAGGTACTGGTTCAAGTGGGCGCTGCCGGCGTCGGACCGTGGGATGGCTGGATCAGATCAGGCAACAGCGCCCTTCCCCAGCCCCTGCCTTTGACATTGGGCTCCGACCTCGCCGGCGTCGTTGTCGCGGTGGGGCCCGAGGTGTCTGCCTTGAAGGTGGGAGATGCAATCTTCGGCGTGACCAACGGGCAGTTCACCGGTGCCTATGCGCACTACGCGCTTGCCCAGGCGAACATGATCGCGCGCAAACCTGATGCGCTGACAGCAGCCGAGGCGGCTTCTGTCCCCGTCATTGCCGTGACTGCATGGCAGGCATTGTTCGACAAGGGCCACCTGAAACCCGGGCAGACGGTGCTTGTGCATGGAGGGGCTGGCGGTGTCGGTGCGTACGCCATTCAATTCGCCAGGGATGCAGGCGCTCACGTCATCACGACAGCGTCGGCAAAAGATCGAGAGTATGTCCGAGCACTCGGCGCAGACCGTGTGATTGACTACAAGACCGAGCGCTTCGAAGACACGGTCAAAGGCATTGATCTTGTGGTGGACCTCGTAGGGGGTGATACCCAGACCCAGTCTTTCGCCGTGCTCAAATCAGGGGGGCTTCTGGTCTCGGCCGTTTCCAACCCCGATCAGGCCGCAGCTGCCCGCCACGGCGTGACGGCGTTTTTCTTTCTGGTGGACGTATCGGCCGCAGCCTTGTCGACAATTGCCGGGCTGCTGAACGCGGGCAAGGTGAAAACCCACGTCGGTCCGGTCTTCTCACTCGAACGTGCCAGAGAAGTCCATGAAATACTGGACGGCACACGGCCGCGCCCTGCGGGGAAGATGATCATCAGCATGATCTGAAAGGCGTCGGGCGATCCGCTGTATCGATCGCCCGACCGCCGGGTACGGCGTGTGCCGGGAATCAGGTCCTCGGCCAGCCACCACCCAGGGCGCGGTACAAACGCACTCTGTCGATTGCAGCATCCGTCGCGCTGTCGACCAGATCACTCTGCGTGGCCAACAACGCGCGCTGTACGGTGAGCACGTTGATGAAGTCCGTGGCGCCCTGGTTGTAGCGATCTCGTGCGGTGTTCAGGGCCAGCGTGTTCTGCCGAACGGCTTCCTCCAGCGCCGCATGGTGCTCTTGCTCTGCGGCGTAATCGCTCATCGCGTTGTCCACTTCATGCCAGGCGGCCAGCACGACCTTTTGATAATCCAACGCTGCTTCCTGCTCTTGGCGCTTGCGCAGCTCCAGCGTGCCGGTCAGCCGGCCGCCCTGGAAAATCGGCAAGTACAGGCTCGGTCCGTATGACCACTGGCGCGAATTCCAGGCCCCTAGGTCCGACCCGTTCATCGCCTGGAAGCCAGCACTGGCCCCCAGGCTGACCCGCGGGTAGAAATCGGCTTTGGCTACACCGATCGCTGCAGTGGCACGGTGCAATGCGGCTTCGCTTTGCTGGATGTCCGGGCGCCGCCGGGCGAGCTCGGAGGGCAAACCGACCGGCACTTCCGGCGCTGGATGGGGGATGTCTTTGACTGTCAGCAGCTCGGCACTGAGGGCGTGAGGCGGCTCGCCCAGCAGGTAGCTCAACGCGTTGATCAGCTTTTCTTCCTGCGCGCGCAGTACCGGAATGGTCGCTTCGATTGTCGCGACCTGAGCAGCGGAGTTGGCCGTGTCGAGGTTGGTGGTAACGCCGTTGTCGAAGCGATTCTGCGTCAACCGGGCGCTCTGTCGGGCGATTTCCAGGTTCTGCCTGGCCACGATCAGCCGCGCCTGGATACCACGCAGATGGATGTAATCGGTCGCGGTTTCCGCAGCGATGCTCAACAGCACCCCGTCGCGCTGAGCCTGAGTCAATTGAATGTCGGCATCGGCCATTTCAACGTTACGCCGCACATGCCCCCACAGATCGAGTTCCCAACTGGCGTCCACAGTAGCATCCCACAGCTCATAGGGCGCCTTGCCGTTAAGGTTCGAAGGGTCGAGAAGCCCCTCGGAGCTGCTGCGCTGACGTTGATAGCTGCCACCGGTGCTGACGCCCGGATATTGCTGGCTGCCCGTGACCTGACGCATCACCCGGCTTTGCTCCAGACGGCTGCTTGCCGTGCGCACATCCAGGTTCGACTGCGCAGCACGCTTCACCAGAGAGGTGAGTTGCGCATCGCCCAGTTGCTGCCACCACTGGCTATCGACAACCGCGCCGATGGCGGTGCCCGTCCGCGCCGGCGCCTGCCAACTGTCCGGCAACTGCGTCTGCGGCTTCTCAAAATCGGGCCCGACCGTACAGGCACCCACGCTGGCGATGGCCAGCATCAAAAATACGCGTCTCATGTCATAGCACCTGAGCCGTGTCGATGCTGACCACCACTGACATACCGACACGGAGCCGGTCCAGGTCAGCCTGATTCTCATCGAAGACGATCTTTACCGGGATGCGCTGGGTCACCTTGGTGAAATTACCCGTGGCGTTGTCCGGTGCGATTTCCGAGAAAGACACGCCACTGGCCGGCGCGACGCTGTCGACATATCCGGTAAAAGCGTGTCCGGAAAAACCGTCTACGCGAATGTCGACCCGTTGCTTCTGCTGCATGTGCTTGAGCTGAGTTTCGCGAAAATTGGCGACCAAAAATGCTTCATGCAACGGGACCACAGCCAGCAATGGATGTCCCTGCGAAACATAAGCGCCCACTCGCACTGAACGCTGTCCGACCATACCGTCCTGCGGCGCGGTGATTTTGGTGTAGGACAAATTGAGATCGGCCTGCTGCAGGTTCGCTTGCTCTTTGGCCAACGTTGCCTTGGCAACGTCGACCTTCGCTTTGAGCACGTCCAGTGCCCTGATCGCGGCGACACGAGAAGCTTCGTCGCGATCACGCCCGGCTTGCAGGCCCGACAGTTCAGACTCGGCCTTCTGCCGTTCCTGCTGCGTGCCTGCGCCCGAGTTGGACAGGTTCAGGTAACGCTGCGCATTGGCCTGGGCGAACTTCAGCGAAGCTACCGTGGAACGGGTCGTCGCGGCCGCCTGATCAATCACCGCCGCCTGTCGCTCGATATTGGCGCCCAGACTCTTCAGCTCAGCCTCGGCGGCTTGTACAGCTGCCGCCGCCGCTGCCCTCGCGGCTACGAAATCACGGTCGTCGAGTTCCGCGAGCAATTGGCCGGCTTTGACCATCTGGTTATCTTCAACGGCGACCCTTGCCACTTGCCCGGAGATCCGAGGGGCCACGAAAACCGAATCTGCACGCACGTAGGCATCGTCGGTGGTCTCGACCGTTCCGCCGCTCAAGAGACGATAACCGCCATAAATGGCGCACACCGCCACGGCTGCGGTGATGAGAGAAAGAGAAGTTCTATGTTTCATGGCGTTACCGGAGGTTGCGGTGGATAGGCTCGTTTGGGGAGGGTCAACAGGATCAACAGCAGCGCCGCGATGACCAGCAACAACGCCAGAAACGCATCGCTGAAACTCAGCACGAACGCCTGCTCGCGCAGCCGCTCGGCAAGCTCCAGGATCGAACCCTGATCCAGTGGCTGCGCCAACGTCGGCTGACGGGAGGCGAAAGCGTTCAACAAAATATTGGAATGGAAGTGCTCGCGCTGGGTGAGGAAGTTCTCCACCGCGGAGCCGGCGATGACAGCCGCCAACCCGCGCAGCGCGTTGACCATGGCAGACGCGAACGGCCCCTCCATCGGCGCGATGACGCCGGTGGCATTCATCAACAGCGGCACCACCACCATGGGTTGAGCGACCGCGTGCAGCGCCTGCAGGCCGTAGAAATCTTCGCGTACCCACTCACTGGTAATCAGCGATCCGCCGATACAGGCAGCCGTCAGCAGGCACAGCCCGGTGGCCAGGACATAACGCGAATCCACCCAGCGACGGTTGATCACAAACGCGACCAATGGCGCCAGCAGCAGCTGCGGTACCGCAATCAGCAAGGCAATAGGCATCACCTGCTGCGGTCGGTAACCCTGAATTTCGGTCAGATAGGCTGCGGGAATCGCGCTGCCAGCAGTGGCGACGATCACGAACAGGCACAACGTCATGATCCCGTAGGCGAAATTGCGCCGTTCCAGCAACTGCAGCTTGAACAGCGGCAATGGGTGAAACCATTCATTCAAGAGGAATAGCGGCAGGCACACCGCCGCACCCAGCAACAGCACCACGATCAGCGGCGAGTTCAGCCAGTCGAGACGCTCGCCCTGAGTGAGTGCAACCACCAGCATGGAAATCCAGCCGATGCCCAGCAACGCCCCCTTCCAGTCCGCCTGCTTGAGTCGCTCAAGGCGCAGCGGATCCTGGGGAAGTCCATAGGCAATCAGTGCCGCGCCTGCCAGCCCGGCCGGAACGATCTGCCAGAACACCAGACGCCAGTCGCTGTGCTCTGTCCATAACGCCGACAGCGGCATCGCCAGATTGGGACCGAACGTGGCCGTCAGCGCATAAGCTGACAGGCCATAAAGCTTGATGTTCCAGGGGAGAAACCGCAGGGCCACGGTCATCAGCAGCGGCGGCAACGCCCCGCCTGCCAGTCCCTGAAGCACGCGCAACGTCAGCAGCGTCGCCAGATTGGGCGCAAACGGAATCACCACGCCCAACAGCGCGAACGCCACGGTGGCGACGATGGCGAACCGACGTATCGAGAACGTGATCGCCAACCACGGCGCGATCAGCATCGCCGAAACCTCGGCGGCAGCGTAGGCAGTACTGACCCAAGTGCCTTCGTCATGGCCCAGACCAAAGACACCCAACGTGTCGATCAGGGTGATTTCAGTGACCCGGTCGTTGATACCTGACGAAAGCGCGGCAATCAGTACCCCTACCAGACCAATGGCAAGGCGCCAACCAAACGGCGTGATAGCGGGTGGGGCAGCGGGTGGCGACACACAAGGCTCCTGGAATCGATGTCAGAACAGGCCCAGCGCGAAACTTGCGCTAGAATTTAGGGACAGCTTTTTATTTCGGTACACTGTACCGATCAACGATACGAGAGGCAAGATACATGACAGAACCGTCGTCCGGTCGCAGTGCCATACAAGTGATTACCCGAGCGGCAGCCATCCTGCGCTGCCTGGAAAGCGAACCGAACGGTTTGAGTCTGGGCGCGATCGCCAAACGGATTGAGCTGCCTCGCTCCACGGTCCAGCGACTGGTCGACGCTCTGGTGATCGAAGAGCTGCTGGAGTTGCACGGGGCCGGAGGCGTTTGCCTGGGCCCGGCCCTGATGCGATTGGCCTCCCACAGCCATGTCGATATCACGCAACAGGCTCGCCCGTTCCTGGAAAAGCTGGCCCAGATGACAGGCGAAACGGCGGTGCTGGAAACCGCCAACGGCGACAATCTGCTGATTCTGCATTCGGTCGTGTCCGGCCAGGCCCTGCGGGTATCGCCTGTCGCAGGCAACATGTTCAGCATCTACGCCACGTCAGGCGGAAAGGTTCTGCTCTCGAGAATGTCCGATGATGCGGTCATCAAGCTGGTGGGGCCGGAGCTCACGCCGTTGACGCCGCAAACGCCAACGATGAGCCAGTTGCTGGCCCAGTTGCAGCTTATCCGTGAAGAAGGTTTCGCCTACGATTTTGACGAACACACCAAAGGCGTGGGGGCTGTGGCGGTGGGCTTGCAGACGCCACAAGGCAGTTACGCCATTGACGTGGTCGGCCCGGTCTAGCGCCTGCAAACAGCGCTCGATAGCATCAAGGAAGCGCTGCTGATCTGCCAGGATGGTTTGAACAAAGCCCTGCGTAGCGTGGGCTAGGCAGGGGTTCCACATCGAATCGGTGCCGATCCCCTATCGGCACCGCCCAGTCGCTTGAGCTATTCGAAATACTGAGGGGTGATATGGGTCCCACAGCCATTGCGGACACAGAGCGGGGGCTGGATGGTGATCCGCGACAGCCATTGCCCTGCAAGGCGGACCGACCACCTCAACGTGCTGGGCAACGCCTTCAGCCAGGCCATCACGGATTTCGGACGACGGCTGTTGATCCTCTCGAAATCCAGCAAAAAGCAGCGCATGACCGCGCGATCATTCCCGGCTACCTCAAACAGCGCGATGTCCTGCGCTCGCCGGCTGGCGTCAGACTCGCTGTTCCAGCTCAAATAGGGTGTCGCCGTGGGTGATATCAGCTCCAGCACCCTCCGCCGGTGGGCGATCAGCGCCTCCTCAAACGCCGAATCCGACGCTGCTTCGTTGAGTTCGGTCAGCAACGACAGTGCGATATGTTCGGCATCCACGGCGCCGCCGGACAAACTCAAGCCGCCCATCGGGTTCGCCATATGTGCCGCGTCGCCGGCGAGAATCACCCGCCCGCGCAGAAACTCCCCGGCACAGCGCTGCTGAACACGATATGGCCGGACGCGCTCGACACGGAACTGATCCGGTGTCGGCGTGCCCGGCAACAGGCGCGCCAGACGCAAAGGCACGCGCTTGAGGATCTCGGCCTCGGACAATGCGCGATCTTCTTCATAACAAACGCTCCACAGACCGCTCTGGTCGAGCTGGATGACGGCAGCGGCGTCGGCAGGATCGTGCACAAAGTTGATTCGGGAATAGCCGTTCAGGGCAAAGTCGTAGAAAACGTTCACGGCCACCATCTGTTCTGGCCACGTGATGCCATCGAAACTCACCCCCAGATGCTTGCGTACCGTACTCTGCGCCCCGTCGGCTCCCACCACCCAGCGTGCCCGCAGTTCGCTATCGCCTCCCGGGGTGCATTTGCTCAGCGTGACCCAGGAGCCGTCATGCTCCAGGCCTTTGACCTGATGGTTCCAGCGGATTTCGACATTGGGCAGCCTGCGCAAGTGCTCGACGATCACGCCGGAAACATGATGCTGTGCGAGCAGGAGCATGTACGGGTGTTCCCTGTCCTCGCTCACCGCGTTCCACTCCATCCGGGCGATCAGGTTTCCATCGGCATGGCGGTAGGCGACATCATCCGTGCGTATGGCGGCCTTGCAGATGTCCTCCAGCAATCCGGCCCGCTCCAGTACTGCAATAGCGGAGGGCGTATAGGCCACAGGCCAGGATGAGGGTGAAACGTCCGGTCCGGATTCGAGCACCACGACCCGGGCGCCAGCCTTGCCAAGTATCAACGCGGTCAGCAGGCCGACGGCCCCGCCTCCGACTACCACCACCCCCTCTATACTTTCCATATTGTTTTTTTCCCATCAGGTAGCTGCACACAAGTATCTGACGCAGAAACAGCAGCATCAGACGCGTCGGCAAAGGCTAACGAGCAGTATTTGACGAGGCAACACGCCAGGGTTTGCGGTTCGCGAACGGGCCGGTCGGGATTTGTGGGCCATCGGGTTCCCAAGTAATCTGGTGCTGATTTGGCAATCGCAAGGTTTGCGAATGACGAACCACGGCCCTGTTGTTTTGTCGCCGGCGACTGCTCAAGCTGAAGCGCAAGACGTGCCATGTTTCAAGGAAAGCGCTCGTCAAGCCAGCAGAAGGACCGGTCCGGTATCGCAAACATCGATACCCGTCCGCCGGCCCTCAGAACAAAAAAGATAGAGGCACAGCATGGACATTTATTTGAGTATCGAAGCATTCGTGCGTGCCGCGGAAGCAGGTAACTTCGCGAATGCCGCCCGGCAGATCGGCGTGGCAAAGTCGGTCATCACCACCCGGGTGCAACAGTTGGAAGAGCACCTGGGTGTTTCGCTGTTTCACCGCTCCAGCCGGGCCGTGAAGTTGTCCGAAGTCGGTGCATCGTATTACACCGATTGCCAGGAACTGATCGATCACATGCAAGCCCTCTCGCAACGCTCGCGCGATGCCTGCGCTTCCGTCAGCGGTACGCTGCGAGTGGCGGCGCTTAACGGCTTCGCCCTGGAGCACCTGCCGAAGGTCATCGAAACGTTCCGCAAAAGCCACCCCAACGTGCAACTCGATGTCTTCGCCAATGATCAGGTCGTTGACCCGGTACAGGAAGGCTATGACATCGTCCTGCAGATATTCCCCCCGGCTTCCGACTCGCTGATCGAACGACGTCTGTTTCTGATGCGCGGCGTTTTCGTGGCCACTCCGGGTTATCTGGAAGGCAAGCCGCCCATCGAAACACCTGACGATCTTTGCCTGCACGACTTCGCCTGTTACCGCTATTACCCCTGGCGCCGCTGGTCGCTGAACAATCAGGAGCACCAGCAACAGAGCGAGGTGACCCTGACGCCAGCGTTGCGCTCCAACAGCGTGCACCTCATTCAAGAGTTTGCCCGTCGCGGCATGGGGATTGCCTACCTTCCTACCATGGTGGCCTGCGAAGACTTGCTGCAGGGGCGCCTTGTCCGCGTATTGCCGGACTACCAGACCGATACCCCCTACTTTTCCGCCGTTTACCCGACGTCTCATCGCCTGACCGCCAAGGTCAAGCTGTTCCTGGACTTGCTGTCGTCGACATTCTCCATGGAGCCCGAATGGGACAGACGGCTGGGACTGTCGCAAAGCCCTGAAACCACCCCTGCCCTTGCAAACTGCTGAACGCATCCCTCGCCTCCATCGACATGACACTGCAGGACTCGGCAATCCCGATACCTGCAGTGTCCGGCCACCTCGCCTTATCTCCCGTTACTACCCGCGATTGCTCACGCACTTGCCGTAAATGGTTGCGACTTTGCTGACGGGAAGAGGAAGTAAGCCAGCGCCGGCAACAGAATCAGCGCGCCGAGCATGTTCCAGATGAACATGAACGCCAGCAGCACGCCCATATCCGCTTGAAACTTGATGGGCGAGAAATACCAAGTGGCAACAGCGATGCCCAGCGTTGCACCGGTCAGCACGACGATTTTCCCAGTGAACATCAGCGCGCGGTAATACGCCTCGGAAAGGCTGACGCCCTCGCGCAGATACCGCAGCATCACCGTCATGATGTACAGCGCGTAGTCCACCCCGATCCCCACTCCGAGAGCAATCACCGGCAGCGTTGCGACCTTGACGCCGATGTTCAGCCAAACCATCAGCGCTTCGCAGAGCACCGACGTCAGCATCAGCGGCAAGACCGCACACAACACTGCGCGCCACGAGCGGAAGGTCACCAGGCTGATGATGATCACGGCGGCATAGACCAACCACAGCATCTTGCGATTGGCTTCCTTGACCACGATGTTGGTGGCCGCCTCGATCCCCGCGTTGCCGGCGGCATTGAGGAAGCGGTAGCTCGTTGAGTCGTTGCGCCGGGCAAACCCTTCGACGACGTTGACCACGTCGTTGAGCGTGTCAGCCCTGTGGTCACGCAGGTAAACGTACACACTCAGCAGATCGCAGTTCTGGTTGAACATTTCCCTCGGCGCCCGTGTGATGATCGCGTTAAGCATGTCCTGGTTACGCGGGATTTCGTACCAGCGCAGGCTGCCTTCGTTCATGGCGCTCGCCGCGACCTTGGCCAGACCTGCAAGCGACTTGGTGCTCTCGACCCCGGGCAATTGCGACAGCTCGAACTCCAGGCGATCGACCGAACGCACGGTATCGTAAAGCGCGCAGGCAAACTGCGGGGTTTTCACCATCACCACGTAGACATCGCTACTGGCTGAGTAATGGCTGACGACAAAGGCATTGTCACGGTTGTATTGAGAGTCAGCCCGCAACTCGGGCGCACCGGGGCTGGTATCGCCGATCTTCAACTGACTGCCATAACCGACACCGAGCGCCGCCAATGCCACGGCTGTCAGCAGCGCAACCGCAGCACAGCGCCGCTGGGTAAAGTGATCCAGAAACGCCCAGACCGGGTGTTTGCTGAGGTAGAGACCGGCAAGATCCGTCGATGCCAGCGACGCCGCGCGGCTGGCGGCCGAATCACTGACGCCGATGAACGACAGCAAGACCGGAAGCAGCATCAGATTGGTGACAATCAGGATGGTGACGCCGATGCTGGCGCAGATCGCCAGATCCTGAATCACCGGAATGTCGATCACCATCAGTACCGCGAAGCCGACGACATCGCACACCAGCGCCGAAAGGCCGACCAGAAACAGCCGGCGGAAGGTCAGTCTGGCAGCCAGTTGCCGGCTCACGCCGCGACCGATGTCCTGGGTGATCCCGTTCATCTTCTGGGCGCCATGGCTCAGACCCACCGCGAACACCAGAAACGGAACCAGCACCAGATAAGGGTCCAGTACAAAACCCAGGCTGGCGAGCGCACCGAGCAACCAGACCACCGCCACCAGCGAGCAGCTCAGCACCACCAGCGCACTGCGAATGCAGCGCGTGTAGCCGATCAGAATGACCAGGCAAATGGCGGCAGCTACCAGAAAGAACACCATGACCTGGCGCATGCCCTCGATCAGGTCCCCCACCAGCTTGGCGAATCCGGTGATATGGATGTCGATCCGTTCGGACGAATACTGAGTTCTCAGCGCTTCCAGACGCTCGGACAGCACCTGATAGTCGATGGGCGCCGAATCGCTTGCACGCTGCTCCTGGAGCGGGACCAGGATGATGCTGGATTTGAAATCGTCCGCGATCAGTTGGCCGATCTCGCCAGAGCGCTCGATGTTTTGTCTGACCTGGACCAGGCTTCGCGCAGAGCCATCGTAGTCATCCGGCATCACCGGCCCACCGTCCAGACCGTCTTCCGTCACCGCCGTCCAGCGCACGGCAGGCGTCCAGATCGATTTCATGTAGGGCCGATCAACGGCCGGCAGCAGGAACAACTCGTCGGTCAGCTTCTTCACCGTGTCCAGATACCCGGGATCGAAAATCGTCCCCTCCCTGGCTTCGACCACGACCCGCAAGGTGTTGCCCGCACCTGCCAACTGCGAACGGTTTTGCAGATAATTGACGATGTAGGGATGGCCGCTGGGGAGCATTTTCTCGAATGCCGCATTCAGCTCCAGCCCTGTCGACTTGTAGCCCAGCCAGCAGGTGGCAAGCACACAGAGCAGCAGGAAAAGCCCGCGATGGCCGAATAGCAAACGCTCCACCCATGACCCTCGTTGAGCCATCAAATCAATGTCGTCTGCGGCGAGTTCATGGTGCGCATTCATAGCTCATTCTCTTTGTTCATGACGAGGGTATCGAGGCGCTTGACGCCTCGCAGACCGGTCACCACTAGTGCACCATCAGCGGTCTGCACCAGATCGGTGATGGGCGATCCATCGAGTTCGCGGGCCGGCAACGGCTGAAAGTGTTCTCCATGATCGCTACTGCGCAGCAACCGCCCTGCCTCACTGGCTATCACCAGGCTGCCATCCTGCAGTTCTCTGCCCGCCGTAAGGCTGCTGCTTTCGGTTGTTGCGATGGCTTGCCAGTCGCCAGCGTCGCCGCTGCGATAGAGATTGCCCTTGAGTCCGAAGACCAGTTCCGACCCGGAGCCCGATTGCAATGCACCGAACCAGGTGCCGTGATACGGCGTCGGCACCTGCTTGAAGGAATCGCCCAAGCGGCTTGCGCGCAGTAACGTGCCCTGCTCGCCGACGATCATCACGCCCTGACGGTCTTGCAACACTTTGTAGAGATGCAGACTGGCGCGGTTATCCAGCTCGCCGGTCACCGAACGCCAGTGCGCCCCTGCGTCTTCGGTCAACATCGCCAGCCCGTACGCCCCTACTGCCAAGCCGTGTCGAGCGTCAGTGAAATGCACGTCGAGAAACGGTTTGTCGGCACCGTCGGCGACCCACTGCCTGGCGTTGTCCAGGTGCCGTTGTGCGCCTTCAGCACCCAGCGCCACCTGTTCTTGCGCGGCCTGCTGCTCCAGTTGAGCGGCAAGGTTGCCGTCCAGTTGGCGCTCCCAGGTTTCGCCGCCGTCAGTGCTGTGCAGGATGATTCCGCCATGCCCCACAGCCCAGCCGTCATGAGCATCGACGAAATCGACCGCCGTCAGCGCGACGCTACTGGGTACCGCGCGAGCCTGCCGCCAGCTGCGGCCCATGTCATCGGAAAGCAGCACGATGCCACGTTCGCCGACGGCGACCAGCCGCTGGCCTGCACGGCTTATCGCCAGTAAAACCGCTTTTTCGGCGTGTTGATTGAGGGCTGCCGGTGTGTCCAGCAGGTCCATCGGGGCACTGAACGCGACATCGCAGACAGCGCCAGCCAGCGCACACGACAAACCGAGGAGCCGGAGCATCGTGCACACGTTGTGAAACTTCAGACTGATCATCACTTGATTCCACCGATCGGTTAGCAAGCGGCCCGCGAGCCGGGCCGCGTCTTCGTGACTCAGCGCACGCCTTCGGCCGCCACTGCATCACCGGTGAAATAGGACTCGGGCTTGAGCGGCACCACCCGGAAGTTTTCGCCGTTGAACGCCTGTACGTTGCTGACCGTGCCCGCCTGCAGGTTGAACACCGCGACCGGTTTGACCAGCACGGCCGGTACCGACGGCACCACGAACGGCAACACCTGCGAGGTGCGCCAGAGTTTGCCGTCCGCGTCGTAACCGTCGAGCAGGGTCAGCAACCAGGTGTCTTCGTCGAAATAGAAGGTGCGCTTTGGCACTGCATGGCGCTTGCCGCTGGCCAACGTCGCTTCAACGACCCACACGCGGTGCAATTCCCAGCGCAGGGTGTCCGGGTTCAAATGGTGGGGTGCAAACGCTTTGTCAGCCGCTGCTGTCACCTGTCCGTTGGTGTTGTAAGGGACGTAGATTTCCTTCTTGCCGGCGATTTTCCAGTCGTAGCGGTCAGGCATACCGAAGAAGCCCTGCACTTCGTCGAAGTAGTTGGCCCCGGACGCAACGAAGTCGGGCGTGTCGTAGGCAACGGTCGGTGCTCGCCGTACGCGGCGCTGCCCAACCAGGTACTGCCAGGCCTGACGCGACTGCTGTGGATCGACACTGTCGCGAATCACCAGCGTCTCACCCGCCTTGAAGGGCGGAGCCGTGGTGCTGAAGCGCTGCAGGAAATACTCTTTCGACCAGTTCTGCGCCGAGCCCTTCTGATAGTAATACGGGTACTGCCAGGCGTTGTCGTTACGTGTCGCCAGCGTCTGCCCTCCATCGCTGGTGAGCACGACGTTCTTGAACCCGTACTCCACGGCCTCGGGCTCTACCCGCAACAGGAAGTTCCAGATCACTTCCAGGCCGCTTTTGGGCACCGGAAACGGAATGCCGCCAAAGCAGCCTTCCACCGACTGGCCGTTTTGCGTCAGCTTGCAGTTCTGCGCGTTGAGCGCGGTATTCTTGTACACATAGTCCGGCGCAGCGGCCGTGCGATGGGTCGGGTAGATGTCGAGGCGAAAGCTTTCCGGGTACTTCTGCAACAGCGCACGGGTGCCTTCCGACAGCTTCTCGCTGTACTTGGCCATGTTCGCCGCCGTGATTTTCAGCACAGGCTTTTCAGACGCGAACAGGTCAGCGGGAATGAAGTTGTTGCCGGCTGCAGGTGTTTGTCGGGTGCCACCGTCCCAGGCCGGGATGCTGCCGTCGGCATTACCGGCTTTCTCACCACCCAGAGGCGTCAAGGCCGCCCCCAGACTCGCCGCTTCCTGCGCACTGACTGCTGCCCAAACCGGCGCGCCTGAAACCAGGCCGGCCGCGAGTGACAAACCAAGGAATGTTTTGTTGATCATTGTTCTGTTCCTTTCGGGTTTAGAAGGTGCGCTGCAACGACACGGAAACGAAATCACGGTCGGCGTAAACCTGATCGCCCGACAGGGCGTTGGAGGCATCGACGATCCCGCCCGCGCTTCCGTAGTAGTGGGTAAAGCTGATACCGCCGCGCCACGTTTTGCGGTAATCGAACTGCAACCCAAGACTCACATCACCCCCGCCTTCCGGCGAGAAGCCAGTGCCCAACACGGCGGTGTTGCCGTTGATGCCGTAGCCGATACCGATCGGCACACTGAGATCGACGCCGGGCATGACCTGGAAGTATTCAGGGGTGAACAGCACCCGCAGCGAGCTCGCGTTACGCGTGACGTTGGGGTCCAGTTGGTCGCGGTTCTTATCGATGCTGGTGATGCGGTTGTAGGCCAGTTCACCCAGCAGCGTTGCACCGTCCCACAGCGAGTTTCCGGGCGCGACGCTGATCGCAGAGACCTGCGCATGGAAGGTGTTGCCCACCGGATACAACGGATCGTGATCACCGTCG
The DNA here is from genome assembly GCF_023093815.1 of Pseudomonas sp. PNPG3. Taxonomy (NCBI): domain Bacteria; kingdom Pseudomonadati; phylum Pseudomonadota; class Gammaproteobacteria; order Pseudomonadales; family Pseudomonadaceae; genus Pseudomonas; species Pseudomonas sp. PNPG3. Next base: position 22,166 of record NZ_JALLKV010000031.1, on the reverse strand, counting down.
CCCCGGCCACTGAGGTCCAGCACCACGTTGCCGGTGGCGGCCAACGGCGTGTTGCGCCGGACCGAGGCTTCCGCCGCAACGTTGGTCTCGCCGATCAGCGTGCTGATGCTGGCACCGAACGTCCTGATGCCTTCGCCATAGACGAGCTCGTAATCACCTTGCTGAGGGCGCAGGTAGAACTGCGGAAAACGGTCATGGTAGCGAGCGGCATACAGACCGTATTCGAAGTCGCCGAACTGCATCTTGACCTCGAAGCCGTACTGTCCGGAGTCGGAAGCGTCGATGTCCTTGCCGCGCCTGAGGGCTTGGCCGGGGCCGATGAAGAACTGCTCGCCCCCTCGTCGACAAAGTCGGCGTAGCTGAAATAGCTGCCGGCTCCGGGCAACCGTGCCGGCTCCCAGCGGTACTGGTAATACGCGCCCAGGGTCAGGTTCTGATTGACCAGCAGCGTGCCGCCCACCTGACTGACGGGCCGGATGATCTCCTTGAAGGTAGAGTTGGGGACAGACAGCAACTTGATGATGTCGACCGGAGACTGGGCCACCGCGATACCGTTACCACCGAAGAACAGGCTTTCACCGTAGACCTGGCTGTAACGCCCTCCCCTGAGCGACAACGACATGTCGCCAAGGGCGAACTTGCCATAGGCGAACGCGTCCAGCAGCTCGCCGTCCCGGCCCTGCAGATCCCGGGTGTCGTGTGTGAACTGATCGTTGCGCACCGATGAGCTGTTGACGGTGTCACTGTGGTTGTCGTTACCACGGTTATAAACATCGTCGTACCAGGCAGCACCGCTGATGCGCACCCCGTAGGTATGCCGATAACTCATGTCCAGTTCGGACAGAAGATCCAGACGATCTGAAATCAATCCGCGATTGAAGTTGTTATCCCCGTCATCGAGGTTGGGGTTATAGGCGGGCCGGACAGCATGGTCCTGATTCTCGACACGCCAGGCGGCGCTGTATTTGAGCGTGTTGTCCCACGCCACCGAGTAATCGGTACTGCCGGTGTCGATCTGAAAAGCCTGTGCAGACGGTATGCCCTGTATGCCGAACACAGCAGCAGCCACGGCAAAATGCATGTAACACAACGAGGGTCTTGCGGGTACAACGCTGATGTTCGCTTTCACGTTCATAGAGTAACCCTGACTTATAATTTTTATTTTCTGGACACTCGGGAAACTTCCTTGTCACAGGAAAGTTTCAGACGAGGCGATGCCACTACTGTTTTATAAAAATCCTTACTGTATTGCTGAAGCGTTTGATCTTGAATCGAGCGCGAGCACGACTGTCCGCACAGTCACGCTGCACGCTCGATGTTTACGGATATTTCTAATTATCTATGACACGCAGAAGGCGACAGCCTGTTTATCAAGCCCCTACCAGTTCATGCTCTGGCGCATGTTGTCGTGGCGCAATCACACGTCGACCATTCAACTTTTCAAAGTCCAGCAGAATTTCACGCATGACTTTCAAGTCCTTGCCCGCATGATCGAACATCGCGTTATCGCGAGCGCGCTGGGCCGGATCACTTTCTTTCATCCAAGTGAAGTTGGCGGTCGCCGTCGGCGAGGTGAACTCCAGGAATACTTTGCGCCGATCGACTGAATACTCGTCCAGCACCTTGGTCGAAGCGCCCTCCTTGATCACCGCAATCAACGCCTCGGCCAGATGCTCGGCGTCGAGTACGCCACCGGACAGCCCCAGACCACCCATCGGGTTGGTGGCATGGGCCGCATCACCGGCGAGGATCACCCGCCCACGACGGAACTCGGCTGCGCAACGCTGGTGAACGCGGTACGGGTTGAGGTAGTCGACCCGATACTGGTCCGGCGTCGGCGCCCCCGGCAGCAGGCGCTTGAAGCGCTCCGGCAAGCGACGGCGGACTTCAGCCTCGGAGATGTCGGGGTCTTCGCCGTAGCACACGCGCCACAGGCCGGTTTTGTCGAGCTGCACGACGACAGCCCAGTCCACCGGGTCGTGAACGAAGTTGGCCCGGGAATAGCCGTGCAGGGAGAAGTCGTAGAACACGTTGGTGGCAACCAGGCGTTCCGACCAGGTAATGCCGTCGAACGTCAGGCCGATTTTCCCGCGTACGGTGCTGCGAGCGCCGTCGGTGGCCGCTACCCACTTGGCCCGCAAGCTGGCTTTGCCTGCCGGGCCGCTGGTTTCCATGGTCACATAGTCGTCGTCCTGGTCAATTTCCTCGACCTTGTGGTTCCAGCGGATTTCGACGTTGGGCAACTTGCGCAGGTGCTCCACGATCACATTGGACACATGGTTCTGCGCCAGCAACAACATGTAAGGGTAATCGGTGTCCTGTGCCAGAACGGCCCAGTCCATCTTCGCGATCAGTTCGCCGTTACCGTGACGGTAGGCGAAATCAGGGCACCATACGGCGCGTTTGCGAATGTCGTCGAGCAACCCGAAACGATCCAGTGCTGCGGCGGTGGGTGGCATGTAGGCGACTGCCCGCGGTGAAGGTGAAACGCCTGATTCAGACTCCAGGACAACGACCCGCACACCGGCTTTGCCAAGTTTCAATGCGGTGAGCAGCCCAACAGGGCCCCCGCCGACAACGACCACACCCTCAATTGTTTCCATCTTGTGTCTCCTATCACGGCCCATTTGCTGGGAAGGCGCCTGATCCTTCTTGTTCGAAGCTATTGATCAGACGAGTGAGTTCAGCCTAATCACCTGAACTTAGAGAGGCAATACAGCCACGTTTGCGAAACGCGAACAGACTGATCGGCTTTTAAGAGGTCACGGACGGCAACCACGTTATGAACTTTTCTTAATACTTCATAAAACCAGACACTTAGCCCGCTTCAACTGGACAAATGACACTTATAACTCCGCGCATTAACCACCAATGTCGGCGTTCGCCATTTACAACCACCACGTTTGCAAATTCAAAACCTGCTTAGTGTTGTTTTGTACCCTTGCCATGCTCATGCTGCATTGGGCGATCAACAGGTTTAATGACGCGTAGGTTGCCGTTTCTTCTAACAATGACGTATTCAGGAATTCACATGACCACTAAAGTCCAGATCGTTTTCTACAGCTCGTACGGGCACATCTACAAGATGGCCGAAGCCATCGCCGCTGGCGCCCGTTCGGTCGGGGATGTTGAGGTCACGCTGCTGCAGATCCCGGAGCTGATGCCGGAAGAAGTCCTGGTGAAAAGCGGCATCAAGGGCTACCGTGCCGCCTTCGCTTCCATCCCTTATGCCACGCCGGAAAAACTGGCAGAAGCGGACGCCATCATCTTCGGTACGCCGACCCGCTTCGGCAACATGTGCTCGCAAATGCGCAACTTCCTCGACCAGACCGGCGGCCTGTGGATGTCCGGCGGACTGATCGGCAAGGTGGGTAGCGTGTTCATCAGCACCGCCTCGCAACACGGTGGTCAGGAAACCACCATCACCAGCTTCCACACCACCCTGCTCCACCACGGCATGGTCATCGTCGGCGTTCCGTACTCCGAGCAAGGCCTGGTCAACATGAGCGAAATTTCCGGCGGTACACCGTACGGTGCCTCGACCCTCGCCGGCCCCGACGGCTCCCGTCAGCCAAGCGAAAACGAACTGCAGATCGCACGCTTCCAGGGCGAGCACGTCGCCGGCATCGCCAAGCGTCTGAAGCAAAACGTCAACTGATTCACCGCGGTGTGCCCGTCACCTGAGGGGTACCGTTCACAGCAACGAGACAACGACTTTTTTTACAGACGGGAAGTTGTTGTCTCTGCCCCCCACCGGGCACCCCCGTCTTGATGTTCACACCGCACAAAAAGACAGAGGCCCGACCGGCAAGGCATCCAAAAAAGGAACCTTGCGGGTCGGGCCTCTCTTTTACGCATTGCCCTCAGTCGTGAACGTCCATCACCACGCTGCCGGCTTCCACCCTTACCTCCACACGGTCCAGCCGTGCGCCCTGGCAAGGGCCCTCTACACACATGCCGTCTTCAAAACGGAACATTGCGCTGTGATGGGCACACATCAGGACTTTGCCGCGATACGTACAGAAGGTCTGCGGCCGATAGTTCAAGGGCACCGAGAAGTGCGGGCAGCGATTCAAATACACCCACACCGCTTGCGCCTGGCGCACAGCAACCAGACCTGACGGGTGTAGCTGCTTATGATCCGGCAGCCCCAGAGCTCCCCCATCAGCAATGTCCTCAAGCTGACAAAGCGTGATGGTGCTCATACGGAATCACGCAAAGCCGGGTTACCCAGGCTCCAGTTCCACGGACGGATTTCGATTCGTGAGAACAGACCGGCCTGCACGTATGGATCGTCCTGCAGAAAGGCTTCGACTTCCGGCAGGCTGGCTGCCTCGATCACCAGCAGCGTGCCATTCATGGCCGCGCCGGCGTCGTTCAGTGTCGGCCCGCCGAGGCGCACCACTACGTGATGGCTGCCGGGGGCTCGCAAATGGGCTCTGTGGGTGGGCCGCAGCTTTTCGCGCAACGCTTGAGAGCCTTCATTGTCGGTGGCGAAAACAGCGAAGAACTGTCCCATACCTTATTCCGCCTCCATGACGAATTCGTAGTAAGCGCTCTTGTACGGATAAGGCATGTCCAGCCCGCCTGCGTCTTCATCGTGGGCAGGGCGATCTTCATACTTCACTTGCAACGACCCTTTGACGCCGAACACAGCATCGGAATCCAGATAAGGATCGTCACTGTTGAACAGGTGCGTGACCAGCTTGCGATAGCCCGGCGCCTGAATCATGAAATGCAGATGCGCGGGTCGCCAGGCATGACGATTGGCCGCGTCAAGCATCTCGCCTACAGGGCCATCGGTGGGAATCGGGTAGCACACGGGCACCGTGGTCTGAATGGCGAAGCAGCCGTCGTTGTCGCTGCGATAGCGCCCGCGCAAGTTGCCAAACGGCTGATCGGGATCTTGTCCCGAGTACATCCCGTTGTCGGCGGTTTGCCAGACGTCGAGCACGGCGCCGACCACCGGCCGACCCTGCACATCGAGCACTCGGCCATAGACCAGGGCCGGCACGCCATCGGTCAGCGCCATGTTCTCGCCGTAACCACGATCAGGCATGCCTTCGATGAAAAACGGGCCGAAAACCGTTGTCTCCGTAGCGTTGGTACTCTGCCGGTGATTGATCGCATCCACCAGCATCGACACGCCCAGTGTGTCAGACAGCAGGATGAATTCCTGGCGAACCTTGCCGTCACACTTCTGCCCGGTTGCAGTCAGAAAACGAATGCCCTCGAACCACTCCTGTTCGGTCAGCTCGACCTCGCTGACGAAGTCGTGCAGATGGCGCACCAGACTCTGCATGATCTGCTTGAAGCGCGGGTTGGGGCTGGTCTCGAAACTGTCGACAGCCTGGTCGGAGATCAAGGCCTCCACGGCTTTGTAATGATCGGTCATTGTTGTTATTCCGATGAGGTTGGAGATAGCAAAACGCCGGAGCACTGAGTGTTCCGGCGTGGTTGATGTCAAGCAGGCGACCAACCGTTCCAGGCCCGCGTCAACAGCGCTTCGATGGGCGCCTGTTCAAACGGTCTGGGATTGTAGTAGGGGTTGGCACAGGCGATACGGGCCGCCTCGGCGGGTCCATCCTTGGGCATTCCCAATTCAGAGAGCGCCAGCGGGATGCCCAGTTTTTCATTCAACGCAAACAGCAGTTGACCGACGTCCTTGGCGTCATCACCGCCCAGTGCCCGGGCAGCGCGTTGCAGGGGTTGCGCGGCGGCTTCGCAGTTGTAGTGCGCTGCGTGAGGCAGAACGATTGCATGCGCCTGGGCGTGCGGAAGGTTGAATGTGCCGCCGAGTGTATGGCAGAGCTTGTGATGCAGAGCCATGCCCACCGAGCCCAGGCAGATGCCCGCCAGCCACGCGCCATAGAGCGCCTGACTGCGCGCAGTGGTGTGCTCGGGATCATCGACGATCAACGGCAACGACTCCGCCAACGCCCGAATCGACTCCTCGGCCATGAAGCTGATGATCGGATTCGCATCCTGGGCATACAGAGCTTCCACCGCGTGCGCCATTGCGTTCATCCCCGAACAGGCAGACACCTGCCCCGGCAGCGACAAGGTCAGCTGCGGATCGTAGATGACGGTTTTGGGCAGCACTCTGGGGTCACGCCCGGTCCGCTTCAGACGGTCTTCGGTGAGCCCATAGATAGGCGTCATTTCCGAGCCGGCATAGGTCGTCGGCACGGCCAGAATCGGCAGGCCCGAATCCATGGCAATCGCCTTGCCCAGGCCGATGGTCGAGCCACCGCCGACGGCGACGCAGCAATCGGCATCCAGGCGCGCAGCCTCGATCCGGGCCGCTTGCGCGACCTCGATCGGTACGTGCATCACCGCGTTGGGGTAGACACCCGCCGAGCGCGAACCCAGCATGGCCGCGACCTGCTCACCCAGCTCTTTTTGCTCCGGCGTGGTCAGAATCAACGCGCGCCGGGCGCCCAGCCGATCAATTTCCTGGCCCAGCTCAGACAGCTTGCCCCAGCCGAACACCACACGTGTCGGCAGGCTTTGGTAGACAAATGGATTCATGGCCAGCCTCAGCGTTTGAAATGAGCAGGAATGGTGGCGTCAACGTTGACCCATACAGAACGCGCTTCGGTGTAGTCGTGCATCGCTTCGAAGCCCATCTCGCGGCCGTATCCGGAACGCCCTACACCACCGAACGGGCTGCCCGGGCTTACGCGCTTGTAGCAATTGATCCAGCACATACCGGCGTGGATCGCGTCAGCCATCTTGTGGGCTCGCGTCAGGTTCTGCGTCCACAGACCGCTGCCCAGCCCGTACTCCGTCGAGTTGGCGATCGCCAGCGCTTCTTCGTCGGTTTCAAAGCGCAGAACCGTCACGAATGGCCCGAACACTTCCTCCTGGGAGACACGATCACTCGGCGCGGCTTCGACCACGGTCGGTTCGACATAGAACCCATTGGCCAGCGCAGGGTCGGCAGGCGCCCGGCCTCCGGTGAGGACTCGCCCGCCCTGCTCCCGGCAAATGTCCACATACGCCAGTACGCGATCACGGTGCAGCGCCGAGGTCAGCGGGCCCATCTCGGTTTCCGGATTCATCGGATCACCCAGGCGAATCGACCTCGCCAGCGTGATGAAGCGCTCCAGAAACTCGTCGGCGATGTCCTTGTGCAGGATCAGGCGAGAGCCAGCAATACACGCCTGGCCCTGGTTGTGGAAGATCGCCCACGCCGCGCCGTTGACCGCTGCGTCGAGGTTGGCATCAGCGAACACGATGTTGGCACCCTTGCCACCGAGCTCCAGTTGAACGCGCTTGAGGTTGCCTTGCGAAGCTTCAACGACTCGGCGGCCAGTGGCGGTGGAGCCGGTGAAGGCGATCTTGCCGACGTCAGGGTGCTCGGCGAGACGTTGACCGGCGGTGTGACCGTAGCCTGGCACGATGTTGACCACGCCATCCGGAAAGCCCACCTCTTTCATCAGCTCGGCGATGCGCAACGTCGACAGCGGCGTGATTTCCGAAGGTTTGAGCACAACGGTGTTACCTGCCGCCAGCGCCGGGCCCATCTTCCAGCTGGTGAACATCAGCGGAAAATTCCACGGCACGATCTGCCCGACCACACCGACCGGCTTGCGTTGTACGTAGTTGAGGAATCCGGGATCGACAGGAATGACCGAACCTTCAACCTTGTCGGCCATACCGCCGAAGTAACGGAAGCAGGCAGCCGTGCGCGGCACATCGAGGCCGCGCGAGTCGCGGATAGGATGACCGGTATCGAGCGACTCCAGTTGCGCCAGCTCTTCGGCACACTCTTCGATCTTGTCTGCCAGTTTCATGAGCAGCCTGCCACGCTGGGCTGCTCCCATCGCCGCCCAGGCCGGAAATGCCCGCTTGGCAGCCGCCACTGCCAGATCAACGTCCTCCGCTTCGGCGGCAGCGATCCGGGTGAGCAGCGCGCCATCGTGCGGTGAGACCACATCGATCATGCCGCCGCCCACGGCCTCCACAAATCGACCATCGATAAAAAGCAGGTTTTGCATGGTGCTGTCCTCTCGCCGTGCAACCTGCACGGCGCTTGCGACTGACTGGAAACGGGCCCGGTCAGGCCGGGCCCGAGAGGGCTTAGAACTCGATCGGATACGGCGTGAGTTCACCGCTCTCGTAGCGCTCTGGCAGGTTTGGCGTGGCGTTTTCCCAGACCATCAACATCGAGCGTTTGGTCGAGTAGCCCTGGTGGCGGATATCGGCCGGCATGGCGCAGATGTCACCAGGACGCATGGTGATGCGCGCCCGTGGATTGCCTTCGTCCTTGTCGGCGACGTCCCAGACGATGTCGTCGGACATTTGCAGGAACCACTCCACCCGGTCGTTGCCGTGGAACACTGGCAGCATGAATTCTTCGGTGGTTGGACAGAACAGGCTGGCCTTGCACACCGAGGTCACCGACGGGTTCCAGGTCACGTCAGAGCGCGACAGGTATTTGAACAGGCTGAACGCGTGCAGCTCGCCTTCGAAGCCCTCTGCCGCGTGAATCTGCGGCTCATCCTGGCTGACATCGGCGAAATGACGGTTGATCTCCAGATCGTTGCGCAGCGGCGAGTCATCCGGCAGGCCAGGCATACGCTTGGTGGCGATCCGGAAACGCTCGATGGCTTCAAGGTTTTCACCGTTCTTGCGACCGAACGCAGTGCCGGTTTCCTGTGGCGCGGCGAACGGGTCGAAGGTGCAGTTCACCCAGTCACGCAGCATGGCTTTGAATGTCGCCATGATCAGCGGGGTTTCGAAGTTCTCGGTGTAGTTGACCCCGGCTTCTTTCAATACGCCGTTGAACGTACCGGCGTACAGGTCGACCTTGCCGTAGTAGTTGCGAGTACCGATGACGCTGTCGAAGTTGACCCAGCCATAGAAAAAGCCCCAGGCCACGTCACGCATCAGCGCACGCAGGAAGATGTCCGCCGGAATCAGGTGCGAACGGGTCTCCCCTTTTGCAGGCCAGGTGATACGGGCGAAGTACTCATCACGCGACAACTCGAAAGCACCGAGGCGGAAGGAACGATACCCGGTGATGGGGTGGGGAGCGCTCGCATTGACTTCGTCATCAGCGAACGATGGTGCCTCAACGGCGGATTCCAGCATGGCCATGGAAAAATTCCTCTTGTTCTCGGAAGGGATTAGTGGCGATCAGCGAATTACTTCAGGCAGATCTCTGCCCATTTTTCGACCGACAGCGGACCTTTGATGGTTTGCTGCAGCAGCACACCAGGGCGGCTGGACTCAAAGCGATAGGCCGTGCCGGCTGGCAACAGGCACTGGTGGCCGCGCTTGAGCAGTACGTAGCCCATTGGCTTGCCGGCCGGGATTTCGCCCGCCAGACGAGTGCCCTCGCCCTCTGCCAAAGGTGTGTCTAGCTTGAGGAAGTCGACGCGGACTTCACCATCCATGACGATGGCGAACTCATCGTGAGCGGCGGTGAACCAGGGTGACTGGCCTTCCGCACGCAGGGTTTCGATCACATAACCGAGGTTCAGGCCCACTACGACCTTCTGGTAAGGAGGGGATTTTTCAGCCACTTCGAAAATGTTCGAAAAAGCATAATGGCGGGCTTCGCCACTGATAATTTCCACGGTCCCTTTGGTGTAATTTTCCAGCGAGCCGAAGACGGTCTTGATTGCAGCAGTACTCATCGCATTCACCGCACTTGTTGTTATTGGGGTGAAGTCACGGTACGGCGATGACACATCAGGAACAATTACACAGGCGACGACAACAGTGTTTGCGAAACGCGAACACTGCTCAATGTCAGACGACCCAGCCACGCTCCAGCAACGGACGATCCCAACTGGGTTCCTCGCCGAACCGCTCGACCAGAAACTCGATGAGCGTGCGCACTTTCAGCGCCCGACGCTGCGTCGCCGGAAACACCGCAGAGAAATTGAAGGACGACAGACTGTACTCTGGCAACACCGGAATCAGCCGCCCTGCCAGCAGATCATCGCTGGCGACCAGCGTCGGCAGGCAAACAATGCACACCCCCGTCTCGGCGTAATCGCGCAACAGGTGAACCGAGTTGGAGCGCATATGCCCTGGCAGGCTCAGGTTCAACTGCTCGCCCCCGTGGGTAAACACCCAACGGTTACGCGAGGGGTACCCGGCGTACATGGCGATCTTGTGGTTGAGCAGATCGTCTGGATGCTGCGGCACACCGAATTCAGCCGCGTATTGGGGTGACATGCAGAACAATCGGCGTACGGAAAACAGCTTGCGTTCGATCAGGGTTTCGCTCAGCGGCGGGAACATCTGAAAGGCAACATCGAATCCTTCCTCGATCGGATCGACCACACGATCATTGACCACCACATCGATTTCGATATCCGGGTAGAGACGGTTGAACTCAGCCATCATTCGGCCGAAATGGCCGATTGCAAACCCTGGCAGCATCTGAATCCGCAGTTTCCCGGTGGGCTTGGAGCGCAACTCGCGCATGTGCTCGGTCAAGGAATTGAAGTTCGCGACCATGTCGGAGCATTCCTTGTAATAGGTCTCTCCCACGTCCGATAACCGCACATGCCGCGTGCTGCGATGAAACAGCGGCGCATTGATGAACTGCTCCAACTGCTGGATGCGATGCGAGATGACCGAGCGGGTCACGCCCAACTGCAACGCGGCTTTAGCGAAATTACCCGTTTCGGCAACCCGTACAAACGCTTCGACACTGAGTAAACGATCCATGACACCGCCTCAAAACCTTCTTATTGTTCTCGATTGTCGAGAGTAAACCGCTGCAGGTGGGGTTAGCCATAGCCGCCAAAACCCGGAATCGATAAGGGATGAAAGCGGCCGCCGCTTTTTACTTATGGAGGTTGAATATAAGGGCGATTACGGCTTGAAGCGGCCACTTTCCTGAAATCACGAACGCAGCGTTTGCATTTGGCAAACCGCATACCCGCGCTCTGTAAATACGCTGACGCCCCCGTGCTTACTTGTCTGGCTGATTCAGATCGATGAATTAGATACCTTTGTTCTAATTATTTGGCTTTTCCGGCTAGTTCAGGCCGATGTTCAGTAACGAACCTAGGAGCCTTCGCTCGCTTGAATATTCTCTCAGAGGTCAGAACATGATTGAGCTACGTCCTTTTTCGAAACTGGGTGGCAAGGATCACGGATGGCTGGATACCCGCCACCATTTCTCGTTTGCGGAGTATCAGTCTGAGGCCCTGGGAAATCTAATTGGGTACTTCCAGCCACAGACTGGCGACCTAAACCGAGTCATTCATCTCTGGGGCTTTGAAAGCCTGGAAGACCGTAACTCGCGCCGCGCAGCGCTGTCTGCAAACCCCAAATGGCGCGAGTTCTTGGGCAAAGCGGGTGGCTTTGTCACCGCACAACACGCCGAAATTCTCAGCGGTGCGAGTTTTTCACCTATCCGGTGACGGAGCATTCTCATGATTAAGTCATTGCATCACGTTGGAATGACCGTACCCAATCTGGGTATCGGTAGAACGTTCTATGAGGCATTCGGCCTGGAAGCACAGATAGCGGGCCATGATCTTGTGCTGCGCTGTAAAGGTCGTGACCAAGATCAAATTCGCCTGATGCCAGGCAGCCCAAAGCAACTCAGCTATGTGGCGTTTGGCACTGACTCAAAAGGCTTCAAGAATGTCCTCGACAACCTCGAGCGGTTGGGTGTGGCTATCGAATCGGCGCCTTTTGAGATCGAATCATCGGGCATCTGGTTCAAAGATCCCAGCAATGACTGGGTACACGTTACCATTGCCGAGTCTGCTTCCATAGAGGCCAAAGACGTTCCGGAAATCAATACCCCAGGGCGATATCGCCGTGTGAATGAGCGTGCATGCACGCCAGCTTCGCAGAGTAAGAAGGCTACGCCACTACGACTAGGCCATCTGATCAAGTTCGCCCCAGACGTTACCCGCTCGATTGAATTCTATACCGAGGCATTGGGGATGAAGGTATCCGACCAGGCGGGCGATGTTCTTGCTTTCCTGCGTTGTGGCTCTGGAGGCGATCACCATGTCTTGGGCCTAGCCAAGAGCAGCCACAGCGGTCTACATCATCTGAGCTTCGAAGTGATGGACATCGACGAAATTCAGATGGGCGCTCAGCACCTGATCAATCTCGGATATAAGAGTGCTTTTGGGCTTGGCCGACACGTTGCTGGTTCGAACTACTTCCATTACATCCGAGACCCATGGAACAGCCTGGTTGAGTATTTCTGGGATATCGATGTCATCTCGGAAGACGACTCTGAGTGGGAGCCACTGAATGCTTCGCCTCAGGAGCTGACAGCGGTATGGGCGACCACTCCTCCTCCGCCTGAGTTTATCGAGAACTTTGAGGAGCGAAAGTAACATGCCCGCCTCGGAAGAGACACTCAACTTGCTGCAGGGAATGCTCAATCTCCCCCTGTATGTGGTAATGCGCCACCCTTTGGACTTGAGCAAATTGCCGGATCTCCTACACGATCATTTGAAGTGGGCAATCGCAGCCGAGAAAAAAGGTGAGTTGTTTGCATCCGGGCCGTTCATGAAGGATGAGTCCCCACCCGGCTCGGTGGGCGGCATGAGTATCGTCCGCGCAAAAGACTTAGTTCATGCAGAAGCGATCATTCGTAAAGACCCGTTCATTAGCAATGGCGTGTATGCCATCACCATCCAGAAATGGTTGCTTATGGAGGGCAGTTTCGACGTCCACGTAACGCTCTCCAACCAGCACGCTAAATATAAGTAAGGCCTGACATATGAAATTCCAATTATTTAACTATTTCAAAGACGGCGCCACCGTCGCTCCCGGCATCATGGTCGGGGATACTGCCTATGACCTTCAAGGCGCTTGCTCTTCTGCAGCAAACGTCACGCTGGATGAAATCCTTGAGCGCTGGGAGGAAGCCAATCTTTGGCTCGGCTCACTCGCCAAGGATATTTCAGGATGGCCCCAGGGCTATGGAGCACATGAGATCCTGCTCACAAAACTCCGTTACGCCCCGCTGCTGACCCGTCCAGGCACGATCTACGGAGCCGGCGCCAACTACCGTGATCATGTGGAAGCGATGGCTAAAGCGCTCAACATGAACCTCTGTGCAGATCCGAAAAGTGAAGGCATTCCGCCTTGGCACTTCATCAAGGCCAGCCGAGGTTCGTTGGCTGCACACGCTCAAGACATCGACTTTCCCGCAAATACCCACATGCTTGACTGGGAAGCTGAACTGGCGGTCTTCATTGGCAAGCGTGCAGACAAGGTCTCGGTGGAGGAGGCGCTTGAGCACGTCGCCGACTATAGCTGCGCGAACGATCTCTCAGCGCGCGATCATTTGAAACGCCCCCAGGTAGACGAGAGCTCACCGTTCCGCTTCGACTGGATCGGTCATAAGACCTTCAATGGCTCCTGCCCGGTAGGCCCTCTGTTGACACCTGCGCAGTTCGTTGAATCCCCTGAAAATCTTGCCATTAAGCTTTGGCGAAACGGTGATCTCCAGCAGGATTCAAATACCTCAAATCATCTTTACACAATTGCTGACCAGATTGCCTACATCAGCCAGCGTATCGAGCTGTTCCCTGGCGACATCATCTTGACCGGTACACCTGCCGGGGTCGGCATGGAAAAACAAACGTTCATTCAGCGCGGCGACGTATTCACCGTGTGGATTGAAGGGCTGGGTACGCTCGAAAACAAAATCGTTTGAACCTAAGCGCGGGGTCAAACCCGCGCTGACTCTCACTTTAAAAGCTGCAAAAAGACTCTGCTTTAAAATAACAACAAACATATGTAGGGCATAACAATGAAACACATCCCTTGTGTTGCACAGCGCATCCTCACGCCTGTTGGTCTCGCCTTCGGCTTGATAGCCTTTTCTGCACCAACTCATGCCACAGAGGGTGGTGGCTCAACCTACCCACTCGGTGTAAACACTGTACTGTCAGGAAAGCTGCCGCCTCCAGGTCTCACTAATTTCGTCTATGTGTCCGAATACAAAGCGGACAAGACAATGGGGAATGACGGTTCGGAAAAGCCTAACATCCATGATTTCGACCTGAACGTAAAAGCCCTGTCCATGCGTTTTGACTACGTCTATTCGGATTACTCGCTGCTGGGTGCGACACTCTCAAGCCGTTTCATCGTGCCGTTTGTCAAGGGGAAGGTCAGTTTCGATGTGGACACCCCTGCTGGGCGCGTTCATCGCAGTGACAAGCAGGAAGGCATCGGCGACATCACTCTTGTACCTTTACTCTTGGGATGGAGCTCACCCGGCCTCAGCCAAATTGTGGCCGTTGATATCTTCACCCCAACTGGCTCTTACGACAAAGATCGCCTGTTCAACCCAGGACGTAATTACTGGTCGTTTGCGCCCTGGTACGGCATTACAGCCTACCCGATCAAGAACCTCGAAGTTAGCGCCAAGGCCCTTTACATTATTAACAAAGAGAACAGTGCTACACATTACAAATCGGGCGATGAATTCAACGTCGATTACAACATCGGGTACAACATTACTCCTACCCTGCAAGTTGGCGTGAGTGGATACTTCTACAAGCAAATCACAGGCGACGACCAAGACAACTACACCGGACTGAACGAGGATAACAAAGGCCGGGCCTTCGCCATCGGCCCCGCGATCAAGTACCAAACGCCTGCTTGGGGTTTTGTAGCCAAGTGGCAACACGAGTCGAATGTCGTCAACAGAGCCGAAGGCGACAAACTGTGGCTACAAGCTGTGTTCCGCTTCTAAACACCAAGCCCTCGTGACAGGCCGACGTCTGGACAAGACGTCGGCACACCCCCAGTTTTACTCTCCCCTTCCCTTACGCTTTTTCCTTTGTGGTAATTCTTGGTTCACGAGATTTCTACGCTTATGACAGCTGAGCTTGTGAAGAGACAACCTAACAATTGAACAGGAAGCCACATGAGCACTATTTTTAAAATTCGCTGCGCGCGTATCCCGGGTGGTTTATCAGCTACGTTGCTGTTTTCTGCAGCCGCCTGCGCCCAAAGCCCTGTTGAACAGGCCCAGCTCCAAGTCCGAAATGCAGAAGCAGCGCGCTCCGCTGCTCTGGTGACCGCAGATATAGAAAAGCTCAAAGCTATGACTGCTACCGATTACATCCATGTCGAGAGTAATGGAAAATTAAGAAATCGCGATGAATTTTTGCAGGGCTTGATAGACTCGGATTACAGATTCAAAAGTTTCATCATTGACAGAATGCATATAAGCATTCAGAAAGATATCGCAATAGCGACTGGCGATTACCACAACGACATCGTCACCAACGGCACCCTACAGCCCACTAAGTATGCGAGATTCACCAGGGTATGGAAACTAATGGGAGGGAGCTGGATCAATCTTACTCATCAAGCTACGGAATACAAAAAGCTCGCACCGTAACTTTAAAACACTGACCATAAATATGGCAATTAGCTCACATATCGACGCAGGAAAAAACTCAATATCTAGCGACAAGTTCAGGCTGGACTCTGAAACCGGGGAATTCATGCGTGGTGAACCCCCGGACTCCCTCATGATACCGTTACGGTACACTGAAGCTCTTAGAGCTGCTGCAGAGCCCTTGGGCGACTGCTTCGCTGCTCAGATTTCGGCTCGATTGCTCTCAGAACCTGAAAATCAAACCTGAGTTCGGCAAATGAATTAACATTCAAGCCCAATTGCTTAGCCCTGCTGTCATCGTCGATGAACTGCAACTCACCGATCAGGCCCTCGCGGGTCGCATAGGCAAAATCGTCCCACAGATACTCATCGCCCTGGAAGTTTATCTGTGTTGTTAGATGCTTGTGTCCTGCAGCAGAAATGAAGAAGTGAATGTGGGCAGGCCGATTGCCGTGGCGCCCAAGGGCATTCAAAACCTCTTGAGTTGTACCTGTTACCGGGCAGCCATAACCGCTAGGGACGATACTCCGGGCCTTATAATACCCCAGTTCATCGGTAACAATTCTACGACGCAGGTTGTAGTCAGACTGGCTTTTATCGAAATAGGAGTATGTGCCTTGGGTGCTGGCATGCCACACATCCACAATTGCACCCGCGATAGGGTTACCCTGAGTGTCGGTCACACGACCGTGCAGGTACATTACCGTACCGGGATCAGTTCCATCATCCAGGCGTGCATACCCATTTGAAAGAGGCGCACCTGCAACATAGAGTGGGCCTTCGATAGTGCGAGGAGTGCCGCCTCCAGCCCCCGCTGAACGGTCTCGGGCATCCTGCAGAAGGTCAAGGAAATGTTCCAGCCCAAGCCCGGCCACCAGGAGCCCCGCTTCCTGATTTACTCCCATACGGTTCAAATAGTCCACGGCCCGCCAAAACTCGTCATCGGTGATCTCCAGATCCTCGATCGCCTTCGCGCAATCCTGCAATACTCGAATCAGGATCTGCTTGATCCTCGGACTGCCTGCTTCGCTATCTAGTCCTGCTACCTGCCTAAAAAACGCCTGAATCTCATCAGTCTGCGAGATATGAATACTCATGCTGCCACCTCATCTTGGCTTTCAAGCCATTTTCTTATTTCGAGGACTTAAACGGCTCAACTCTAAGGGTTCAATCATCCGCCTCAGGAAAACCTGACGATGCCATTGCTTTAAATCATTTTTCTTGAATAAGGCATCACTCGCGCCCCTCATTCATTATGAACTGTGCATTGATGCCGCCTCACGAAAGAGACTACAGCCTTCCAGCATACACTAGCGGCGAAGAAAATCAGCGCCCTGCAATTAACCTGTAGTTATACATACAAATAAACACTGGTTATTCTACCGACATCCCTCTCGCGACCTATCAACGTACACTGAACGACGTCTAGTCAGCCCCTGTCTGAACTAAACCACGAATTTACTAACCTTACAAACAGCGAGCTTCTAATTGCGGAAGTAGAGAGCGAGGATACATAGATGCCTTTTAACGGTGCATTTTCAAAAACACGCAGACCGCCCACGGCAGTGGGCGCCATTCTTATCTTGGTAAGTCTGGTGCTGTTTGCAGGCGGCATAAAACTTTTTCTTCTGGGTGGATCTCCCTATTACGTGATCGCAGGCCTTACCTTATTTATAACGGGCTGTCTGCTTCTCTTGGGTAGCTCTCTTGCGCTCACCGCATATTCGATTTTCCTTCTAGGCAGCACTGTTTGGTCGATTTACGAGATCGGCTTGGACTGGTGGCAACTCGTACCCCGCCTCTCGATGTGGTTCGTCTTCGGTTTGGTGCTCTGGTTACCCTGGTTTAGAAAACCGCTCACCCTCACTCGCCCTGCGCCCTATGGCTCATCGGCATTGATCTTTGCCGTTGTTGTTTCAGGCGCGTGCGCTCTGATATCGCAGTTCACAAACTATGGAGAAGTCACCGACTCGTGGAGTGGTGACGGGGACACGCTCGGTAGCGCAAATCAAGTACAGCCCGATGGGGAGTGGCGCTCTTACGGGGGAACCGAATATGGCCAACGCTATTCACCGTTGTCGCAGATAAATACTACTAATATACATAAGCTCAAAGAAGCCTGGCGCATAAGAACGGGTGACCTCCCGACTGGCCTTGATCCCGTTGAGATCACCAACCAGAACACCCCACTCAAGGTCAACGGGCTCCTGTATGTGTGTACCGCACACAGCAAGCTCCTTGCTTTGGATCCTGACTCCGGAAAAGAAGTTTGGCGTTTCGATCCCAAAATCCAGAGTGCCAATGGCAACGATTTTCGTGGCTGGGCACACATGACCTGCCGGGGTGTCTCTTACTACGACGAATCCAAATACAGTGCTGCTGATAATGATCGAGGTGCATCACCGCTTTCGACCGCTGGTTCTGCTGTGGCTCAAGCCTGCCCCAAACGGATTTTTCTGCCTACCGCTGATGCACGCCTCATGGCCATCAACGCAGATACAGGTGAAGTCTGTAGCGATTTCGGCAAGAACGGCACCATCGACCTCAGAGCGAACATCGGCCCATTCACTCCGGGCGGGTACTACTCGACGTCCCCACCAGCCATCACGCGGAATTTGGTCATCATTGGCGGCCATGTGACGGATAATGAGTCTGTTGATGAGCCCTCGGGGGTCATTCGTGCGTATGACGTGCACGACGGGCACTTGGTCTGGAACTGGGACGCAGGTAATCCAGAGGTGACTACACCTCTTGCTGAGAACGCGTTTTACACCCGCAACTCACCTAACATGTGGTCTATTCCCAGCGTCGACGAGGGCGCAGGGCTCGTCTATATACCGCTCGGCAATCAGATGCCTGATCAGTGGGGGGCTGCCCGATCGCCCGGCGCTGAAAAATACAGCTCTGGCACCGTTGCACTCGACATCGCCACAGGCCAGGTGAGATGGAATTATCAGTTTACTCATCATGACCTCTGGGACATGGACGTACCTAGCCAGCCGACGCTGATCGATCTCGATACGCCTGAGGGGATAAAGCAGGCACTGATTCAGCCTACGAAGCAAGGCAGTCTCTATGTTCTAGATCGCATTACAGGCAAACCAATCGTACCAATCCGCGAGGTTGCCGCGCCCTCTGGCGCCGTGGAAGGAGATCACACGGCACCTACTCAGGCCGTTTCTGACCTGAACCTGCTCCCTCCCCCTTTGGAAGAGAAATCAATGTGGGGTGTTACGCCCTTCGACCAATTGATGTGCCGTATTCAGTTCAAGTCCCTCAGATACGAGGGTCAGTACACCCCGCCTTCCGTGCAGGGGAGCATCATCTATCCAGGCAACGTAGGCGTCTTCAACTGGGGGTCGATATCAGTTGATCCGCACAAGCAGCTGATCTTCAGCAATCCTAATTACATGGCATTCGTATCCAAACTGGTTCCCCGCGACGAAGTGTCGGCTGACAGTAAACGCGTCAGTGAGACAAGCGGCGTGCAACCCAATACGGGAGCTCCCTATGCAGTCATCATGCACCCGCTAATGTCGCCCTTCGGTGTACCTTGCCAGGCGCCTGCGTGGGGTTATGTAGCAGGCATAGACCTCAAAACCAACGAAGTCGTTTGGAAACACAGAAACGGTACGTCGAGAGACAGTTCACCCATTCCGATAGGTATGAATCTCGGCGTGCCAAGTATGGGAGGATCAATCATTACTGCTGGCGGGTTGGCTTTCATGAGCGGCACGCTTGACCAGTACCTCCGTGCCTACGATCTCCACACGGGTCGCGAAATTTGGTCTGCGCGCTTACCGGCGGGCGGTCAATCAACACCTATGACCTACACGGGTAAGAAAGGAGAACAGTACATCCTGTCCTTCGTAGGTGGCCATGGTTCGCTCGGCACCAAAATGGGTGATTATGTCATTGCCTACAAGCTCGAAAGATAGGGCTTTTAGGTAGCTATGCAAGCGTAGGGTTTGGGTCGCTGCTGGCACCCTAAGGGGAATCCAGCGGCGAACCTTTTGATACAGAGACGCGGTCATCATTGGCCTGACGACGGTAGCGCTAGATGGAGGATCGCATACGATCAATGACTGCGTTAACCGTGAGCGGTTCGCGCCCCAATCCACAAAAGCGGCAGCGAATCGTTTTGTCAGCCCAGGCGGCCTTCCCTTAGCCGCCAAAGAAGCGCCTGCCTGGCGTGGGCAACCCTGGGCTGGCGCAAAGCACTTGGTGTCCAAATCAGGTAATAGCTTCGGCTTGAGTGGCCAACCGGCGCGGGTAGTTCCTGAAGCTCGCCCTTTTCGATGAATGGCCTGCAGAGGTAATCAGGAAGAGCGCTCCAACCGAAGCCGTCAATAAGCAGTGTTCGTAAAGCCCTCAAGTCCTGGCCCACCATGGCAGGCATAGCGTTTTTCAGTGTGACTCTGTTCAGGGCCAGCCAATCATCAATGAGCGGCAAAGCAAGGCTGTAGGCAAGTATCGGCTCATCCTCAAGCGCGATTATGAAGTCGTTGGCGGCAGCAAGTCGCTGTGCAACTACCGGAGAGGCGACTGCAATTATGTCATCGGTATACAAAAGCTCACCGCGCAACTGTGGGTTGGTAGGAGCCGCGGCAGAAATACCCAAGTCGCATTCACCCTCCGTTAGCAAGCGGCAGATCGACTCATGGTTCCCGCTTTGCATTCGAATGCGAATCCCTTCTTCCAGCAGCGGCTTCAACTGCCTGGAAATTACCTCTGCGAGAAAATCAGCGTGGCCTACGATCTGCAGTGCACCTGCTAGCTCAATAGAGCGGGCTCTTGCGGAAGCAAGTGCTGCCTCCGCGTCATCCAGTTTGTCGCCGATGTCTGCAGCAAGCTCCTTCGCTGCAGAGGTGGGCTCTACACCACGAGCTTGCCTGTCAAAGAGACTTCTCCCAATCGCGGCTTCTAGACCCGCGATGTGCTGCGAGACGGCGGGTTGCGTGAGATTGAGCGTGCGAGCCGCGCCAGTTATCGAGCGCTGCCGATACACCTCAACGAAAGTCCTCAGTCTTAGAAGTGACATACCGTACTCATAATACTGTTTATGCATGCCCCAAAATACTCTGTCTATTCACTGTCGGGCTAGCCCCCTAGGATGAGCGCACAGATTGAACGCAGTCGTCAGTGACCCAAGGTGCAGGCGCGGACTCTGCTAATTCAAGCATCTACCGAGGAGAAGAACGATGAGCTTCCAGCCGAGTGTTGACGATTTGAAGATCATATTACGCACAATGAAACGGGCACATCTTGCTACAGGCCCTGCTGATGCGGCGCTTCGAAAAGACCGACTGCTTCGTGGCGCCAGGTTGATTCGCGAAAACCACTCAGCCATCAGCGCTGCCATCAACGCCGATTTTGGTAATCGCAGTATCTATCAGTCGATGATTGCCGACATGGCCACTACAGTCAAAATGCTTGAAGACTCGGCAATGAACGTAGAGCGATGGATGAAGCTTGAGCAGGTTGAGAGTCCTGGCCAAGGTATGCAGGCTTGGATTGAGCAGCAGCCGCTTGGCGTCGTCGGGATCATCAGCCCTTGGAACTTCCCGATCAACTTGGCGTTTGGCCCTTTGGCAGGTGTGTTTGCAGCCGGCAATACGGCCATGCTCAAGCCGTCGGAGCTGACGCCAAACACGTCCGAATTACTGGCCGAGCTTATCGCGGGGTATTTCGACCCAGTCGAACTCGCCGTCGTTCTGGGCGATGCCGGTGTGGGAGCTGCTTTCAGCGCGTTGCCATTTGATCATCTGGTGTTCACTGGCAGCACTGCCGTAGGTCGTCATGTCATGCGGGCGGCGGCAGAGAATCTAACGCCGGTCACTCTCGAATTGGGAGGGAAGTCGCCGGTGGTAGTTGCGGAGGACTATGACCTGAACAAGGCAGTCGAAAGAACCCTGACCATCAAAACCTTCAACGCCGGTCAGATCTGCCTGTCACCTGATTACCTGATGGTAACCGAGGCGCAACAGGAACAGTTGGTGATCCTCAGCAAGCACTTCATCGAAAAAACATTTCCCACGGTCATCGCCAACCCTGAGTACACCTCAATCATCAACGAGGGACACTTCAAGCGACTGATCGCCCTTCTGACTGATGCGGAGAAAAAGGGCGCTACCCTGATAAATCTCGCACCTGGGAACGAGCCAGCTTTTGACCGTGCCACTCGCAAGATCGCACCCCACCTGGTGCTCGATGTGACCGAAGAAATGGCGATCATGCAAGAAGAAATTTTCGGGCCACTGCTCCCGGTAAAAACTTACCGCAGTGCTTCTGAAGCTATCGCTTACATCAATGCAAGCCCGCGACCTCTGGCAATCTATTACTTCGGCGATGATGACTCTCAACAACAACAGTTTGTGCACCAGACGACCTCAGGTGGCCTGGTAATCAATGACGTCATGACCCATGCGTCAATTGACAGCCTACCCTTCGGTGGCATCGGTGCTTCGGGTATGGGGGCATACCATGGTATTCACGGCTTCCGTCGCTTTACCCATGCGAAGCCGGTAGTAGTGCAGAGTGAAGACGGCGCGTCGAATCTCCGATTGCGGGCGCCCTACGCGGAGAAAGCTGGGGGGCTGCAAGCGTTCTTTACCAACTAAGCAGTTGTCTTGCTGTACTGGCTAGTACTGAAAATGCCCACGGCTGACGCTGTCATCGAGGGTGCAACCTAACGTTGAGGAAATTGTGATGAAAGTTTTGATGGTTTTGACGTCTCACGGCCAATTGGGTATGAATCGCCCCTGGTTTCCTAGACACCTCCAAGCCTCATAATGAGGCCCAAATA
>NZ_JALLKV010000318.1:0-240 GCF_023093815.1 Pseudomonas sp. PNPG3 | reverse complement strand
CGCCCGCGCCCGATGCTTCTTGATCCGCTGAGCGATCCCCGGCCAGAAGTGCTCCGCCTCCGCCGGCGACAGCCGATACGCGCCCGGGTCCTCCGCCAGGAGCTCCCGCATCCGCGCCTCGACGTCGTGCAGCTCGATCGTCCGCGGCTCGACCCGCTCGACATCGCCCACGATCGACCGCAGCAGACCCAGGGTCTCCCCGAGACGCAGATCGACCCACCGAGCCAGCTCCTCATGCGC
>NZ_JALLKV010000317.1:0-240 GCF_023093815.1 Pseudomonas sp. PNPG3 | reverse complement strand
CTCATCGCCGAGTACGGCCTCGAATCCATCCTCGAGGACGGCTTCGTGACCATCGACGACATCCGCTCGATGGCCGGGAAGCTGCCCGAGGGCATGTACGCGCTCGCGCAGCAGAACCTGCCGTGGGCGATCATGTCGCTGTTCTACGGCGCCGGCGGCGATCTCGAGACCGGCGTGAAGGACATGACCGCGAAGCCCTGGCGGGACGCGATCCAGGCCCTCAAGGACCTCTACGACGAG
>NZ_JALLKV010000316.1:0-240 GCF_023093815.1 Pseudomonas sp. PNPG3 | reverse complement strand
CATCATTATATGTTAAATCAATCAAACCATTTTTGAAGAATAAACAGTTTTTCTTGAACGTAAATACGCTAACTTTGTCAGAAGATTGAATCATCGTAATCAGCGCATCATATCCTTGATTTACGTCGGTTTCGTTTAAGCGCAAACTTGGAATAATTTTAGCGAGAATACTGCGATAAACATTGATACCTTTTTCCCAAGTAAAATCCTCTTTTTGAAAGTACAAATCATCATTGTTAA
>NZ_JALLKV010000315.1:0-241 GCF_023093815.1 Pseudomonas sp. PNPG3 | reverse complement strand
CGACGTGCGCGCCGATCTCCTCCGCCCAGGTCGGATCGATCCTCGCCGCAGTGCGGCCCCACAGTCGGGAGGTCTCCACGAGCTCGGCGGTCATCACGTAGTCGGGCCGCTTCTTGGCGAGCACCGAGCCCGGCCACAGCGCGAAGCGGGCGCCGCGGGCGCCCGCGTACTCGCGAGTGCGGTCGTCCTGCAGGCCGACGTGCGAGAGAAGCCCCGCCAGCAGCGACTGGTGGATCGCCAG
>NZ_JALLKV010000314.1:0-242 GCF_023093815.1 Pseudomonas sp. PNPG3 | reverse complement strand
CGCCCCCAACCGGTGTTTCCTCTAACATCCTACAGCTGAACAAACCGGTTTTTCCCCTTCCACTGTGAAAATAATTTATCAGTTGTTTACGCTAACATACTACACCTCAACAAACCAGTGTTTCCCCTAACACACTGCATCTCAACACACAGATCTTACCCCGGACTCACTGCAACACAAAAAACACGTGAGTCAACTAAAACGCTGCAGCACAACACACAGAAACTCGGCGCGGCGGGGTG
>NZ_JALLKV010000313.1:0-242 GCF_023093815.1 Pseudomonas sp. PNPG3 | reverse complement strand
CCCTGCTCAAGGACGCCCCGATCCTCGTTCTCGACGAGGCCACCTCAGCCCTGGACACCAAGTCCGAGCGGTGGGTGCAGGCCGGTCTGGAATCCCTCATGGCCGACCGCACCAGCCTCATCATCGCCCACCGCCTCTCGACGATCTCCAGCGTCGACCGGATCGTCACCCTGGACGCCGGTCGCGTCGACGAGATCGGCACCCCGGCCGAGCTGGCCGCCTCCGGAGGTATCTACGCCGAG
>NZ_JALLKV010000312.1:0-243 GCF_023093815.1 Pseudomonas sp. PNPG3 | reverse complement strand
CCCCCCCCGCGCGCCCCTCGCTCCACGGCGGCGATCGTCCCACCCACCCCCGGCCCCCCCGCCCCCCCCCCCCCCACCCCCCCCCCCCCCCCACCCCCCCCCCCGCCCCCCCCCCCCCCCCCCCCCCACCCCCCCCCCCCCCCCCCCCCCCCCCCCACCCCCCCCAGCCCATCCCACAGGAACTGCCCGCCGCGCAGGAGCCGACCGGCGCCAACTCGAACACCGAGATCACCCGCCACACGC
>NZ_JALLKV010000311.1:0-243 GCF_023093815.1 Pseudomonas sp. PNPG3 | reverse complement strand
CAGCACCATGGTGCAGGACTACCTGAAGGTCATCTGGAGCGCCCAGGAATGGGACGACGGCTCCATCACGACCGGCGAGATCGCCGAGATCCTGCAGGTGACGCCCTCCTCCGTGTCCGGGAACCTCAAGCGCCTGGCCCGTGACGGGCTCATCGAGTACGAGCCCTACGGGGCCATCGAGCTGAGCGACCCCGGCCGCGCCGAGGCCGTGCGCGTGGTGCGCCGCCACCGCGTGCTGGAGAC
>NZ_JALLKV010000310.1:0-244 GCF_023093815.1 Pseudomonas sp. PNPG3 | reverse complement strand
CATCATTGCGGATGCGGAATTCGATAACTCCGGGACCATCGCCAAGGCCTTCGCCTGCGGCGCCGATAGTGTCGCGCTCGGCCCCCTTCTTGCCCAGGCCCGAGAGGCAGGCGGTAGGGGATGGTACTGGCCGGCTACCGCAGGCCATCCTCGGTTCCCGCGCGGATACGCGCAGTTCGCCGGCGTCGATACCGACCTCGATGTGGATTTCCTCACCGCAGGCGATGCTGCGCCCGTGGCTGCG
>NZ_JALLKV010000309.1:0-245 GCF_023093815.1 Pseudomonas sp. PNPG3 | reverse complement strand
CGCATCCGACGGTCGGCCGCCTTCAGGTTGCACGCCGGGGAGGCGTGATGGGCCAGCGCACCTGGACCTGTCGCCGGCGGACGGTAACGCTCGTTTCGATCGGTTTTCCCGAAGCGAACGGGATTTTAGCCAGGACCTCGAGCGCCGCGGTCGCGAGGTGGAACTCGTCCGCGGAGGGGGTCGTGTCGGGGGGATGCTGATATGTCAGCAGCAGCGGCACGGGCTCCTCGTCCTTCAATTTCCAG